>JAITVF010000102.1 GCA_031285945.1 Oscillospiraceae bacterium | reverse complement strand
CCCTGCGCCGGCGGTATTTTTCAATGCGTTAGCAACCTAAAGTAAATTATCATAGCAATTTATTGCAGCTTGTGTTAGCATTTGCTTGCATTAGGGACAAATTAACTAATAATACCCATAAAATTGTACGTTTTCGGAAATATTTGGCACTATTATTTCACATCATCATATGATAAAATTACAAAAAGGCCGGCGACTAAAATCGACTTCTTCAATAAACCTCGGAGGCATGGTATGAACATTACAGACATACGCGTAAGAAAGATCTGGCAAAAGGACAGCCTGCGGGCGCTGATTTCCATTACGCTGGACAACGAGCTGGCCATTCACGACATAAAAATTATTGAAGGGCCTGAACGCCTGTTTGTAGCCATGCCCAGCCGGAAGGACGATAAGGGCGTTTTCAGGGACGTGGTACACCCCATAACCAAAGAAGCGCGCGAAGAGCTGGAGCAGCAGATTCTGGAAACCTACCACTGCCACCTTGCCGAGCTTGAGGTTTTTAAAGCGCAGTCGTCGTTATAGCGAGAGCGAATAATAAAGGGGCCGGGGCTTTCGCTCCGGCCCCTTTGTGCTGCCCTTATATTGGGTTTGCCAATTTTACGCGCGGTTTACCCGGCTTTCCTTGACTTGAAATACAGGCGGATGGTATTATAACTTACAGGAGGCGATAGGATGAAAAACGCTGCCTACGGTCTGCCGGAATATACCGGGGAGCTGCGAAACCACATGATACATGTGCCCAAATGCATAAGCCGGTGCAGCGGTATAAGCATTTTTGGCCGTGTTATCAAGAGCATTGTATTTACGACAGATGTGGCCATAATACGCAATATAAACGCCGACGCCGTTATCGCGGTTTACCCCTTTACCCCGCAGCCCGTGATTACGCAGTCACTCATAATGGCGGCCGACGTGCCGGTTTTTTGCGGAGTAGGCGGCGGAACCACCACCGGTTCAAGAGTAGCGCATCTCGCCTCTCACGCGGAGTTTCAGGGCGCGATAGGGGTGGTTGTAAACGCGCCCACTTCAAATGAAACCATACGTGAAATGCGGCGGGTTATAGATATCCCCATTGTGGTCACGGTTGTAAGCGAATACGAGGATATCTCGCTGCGGCTGGAGGCCGGCGCAAACATTCTTAACGTGTCGGCGGCGGCCGATACCCCCGCCCTTGTTCGGGAGCTCCACGGCCGTTATCCCGACGCCACTATAATAGCTACCGGCGGCCCGACCGAGGAAATGATACTAAAAACGATCGAGGCCGGCGCAAACGCCATTACCTGGACTCCGCCGACAGTCGGGGAGCTGTTTAAGTCGATGATGACTCGCTACCGCCACGAGATTTCCGGCGCGCGGGAGCTCTTAGAGACGCAGCCCGAATACATATGAATACGGAGGTTTTTTATCATGCCTTTTTCCGAGTTAAGCTGTGAGGCGTTTATAGAGGTTCTAGCGTCCAAAGAGCCCGTTCCTGGCGGCGGCGGCGCGGCCGCGCTGGTAGGGGCTATTGGAACCGCCCTTGGCAACATGGTGGGCAGCCTCACCCTGGGCAAAAAAAAGTATGCCGACGTTCAGGATGATATCGTAGCTCTAAAAGAAAAGGCCGGCGCCCTGCAAAAAGAATTTATCGCTTTGATGCAAAAGGACGCCGAGGTCTTTGAGCCCCTTTCCAGAGCTTACGGCATGCCCCGTGATACGGAGGAAGAAAAAGCGCAAAAGGCACAGATCATGGAAGAAGCGCTCACTGCCTGCTGCGAGGTGCCTCTTGCGATCATGCGCTGCTGCGCGAGCGCCATAGAGCTACAGGAGGAGTTCGCGCGAAAAGGCACGGCCATAGCCGTTTCCGACGCGGGCTGCGGCGCTATATGCTGCAAGGCGGCGCTGCAGGCGGCAAGCCTTAACGTGTTTATAAACACCAAAGCCATGGCCAACCGGGAACGGGCCGAGCGCTACAATAAAGAGGCGGGCGATATTCTTTGCGAATATACCGCAATGGCGGACAGGGTCTTTACAGAGGTGGCGGCGCGCTTTAACTGATACTACTCCGCGCCTGAGACCGCTCTCCGTCGCAAGCTATGCTTTTTATCTCTTATACATAATCGACGGCGTTCCGGTACCGTTCGCCCGCTTGCGCGTACGGCTCCGCTGCGGCGTAACCGAGCAGTACGGCGGCGCACGGCCTGTATTCTTGCGGAATGCGCAGCTCTGTGCGCCATGCTTCCGCGTCAGTCCCATGAAAAGCAAATACGGGGAAATAAGCCCAGCAGGAGGCGACGCCGAGCGACTGCGCGGCAATCAGCATGTTCTGAACGGACGCGGCGCATACCGCTTCGTACTGCACGGTTTCCGGGTTTCCGGACAGGATAACCACAACCGGCGCGCCGTAGGTACCGTCGAAACCAGGCGCGGAAAACATCTCACGCTGAAAATCGCCGAGCTTTATGCCCTGCTCCTTTGCCGCTTCGCTCAGGCGGGTTATGAGGCGCCTGTCCCGAAGAACGCTGAAGCGCCGGGAATCCGGCGCCACATAAGGCGCGGCCTGCCCTGCCTTAAGGATATCAGAAAGAATATCCTCCGGGATAGGGTCGGGTTTATAAGCGCGGGTGCTTCTGCGCGAGGTAATCGCGCCAAGCGTTTCGTTAGCCGGCATATCGTCTTCCCCCTACAGCCATACGGCTTTTATAATCACGAATATCAGCAGGCCCCAAATCAGCGCGACGGGCAGCGCGTAAAACCATTTTTTCGGCTTGCCGGCGCTCCACAAGCCTTCAGCTTCTTTGCGGCACTCGGCAAACACCCGCGCCGGTATCAGCTTTACAATTATAGCGACCAGCCCCGGCAGTATTATCAAATCGTCCAGAAGCCCAAGCACGGGGATAAAATCAGGAATGAGGTCAACCGGAGAAAGCGCGTAGGCCACGGTTATGGCGGCGAGGAGCTTTGCCAAAACCGGGGTATTTTTCTTTTTCATGGCGATAAACACGGCGGGGATGTCAGTTTTAAGTCGCTTTGCCCGCTCGCTCAGGCTCATGGCCGCAGTCCGCCCTTCCCCCGCCTGTCAGTCAAATTATCAAATCGCTCCCAATGCCGGAAAATCGCCGCCATTCAGGCAGTATAGCTTTGCGCGCATTCCAGTAAAGTGACGGCCGTGTTAGTGTCAATGGCCAGCACATTGACCAGTCCGGAACGAAGGCAGCCCAAAAGAGGCGGCACTTTTTTCGACGCCGTAACGCAGGCGCAGGAATACCTTGCCGTTCGCAACGCGCTCAGGGCAATGCCGATTGTGCGCTCGTTGAGCAGGCTATCGACAATTTCGCCCTTGTCGTTGATGAACCGGCTGCAAACGCAGCCCACGCTTCCCTTTTCTTCCAGAGAGAGCATCATGTCCGACGAAACATAGCCCGTACTCCAAAGGCAATTTTCTTGCCCCATAACCCCTATGTTCGGAAAAACCATATCCACCTGGTTTATCTGGCTCATGATGCCGCTAATCTTTGAATCGTGCTTTAAAAGATCAATGATAAAAGAGTTTTCCACAATAATGGGGCAAGGGAGGGTGTGCAGCGCCTTTAGCATCATTTTCTGTGAAAAATGACGCATAATCTCGTGAGCGTACGTGTTGCTGTCGGCATTATCAAGATTGCCCGTTATTTGAAATACGGTAGATTCCGACAATTGCCTGGCGTGGAGCCGCTTGGACAGGGCCAGCAGGGTAGCGCCCCACGCAACGCCAATTTTATCGCCGTTGCGCACAAGGTTCTGAAAAAACGGCGCCGCCCGGCGCACCGTCTCCTGTAAATTCCGCGCATCGTCTCGCGACACAGACGGAACGACCAGCACATGAGACAGATCGAAGCGCTTCGCTATCTCCCGGCCAAGCTCGACTGTGTCCCACATTGACGGCAGCCTGACATGAATGCTGACAACATCCTCCTAGCGGGCCCGTTTCAGGAGCCTGGACACCGTTGCGCGAGAGAGGCTTAGCTTTGCCGCTATCTCCGCCTGACTCAAATCTTCCTGATAATAGAGGCTTGCTACCTGATAAAGGAGCAGCCCGTCCGTCATTTATAACATCCTCTTCATTGGAATTAATTTCAAGTATACAGATAAATCATACGGTAAAATCTTGACAAAGTCAATCAAATGATTCAGCTTATCACGTAATACATAAAATTTGAATTTGATATATTGCGTTTTCAACAAATGTCAGAATCCCTATTGAAATTAGGCAGCATTTGTGATATGTTCTTAGAAATAAATTTCATACAATTTCCATCGCAAAAAGTAATAATAAAAAGGCAGTCTTTTTAAAGATGTTCGGGGGTTTTTTCGCCTTGCAAGGCGGGCTGCAAAAGATTGCGGGAATGGACTGCTTTTTATCAGGGAATAGTATAGCTATACTGCAAGCGAGTGGAGGTTGTTTTGTATGTGTGAAAAACCGCTGTTTCAAGGAGCTGCGTCCGAAGTGATTACCCCCTTTACCGAAGGGGGCGATATTGATTTTGAACTGCTGGCCGCCGAGGTAGACTATTTGGTTGAGCGTGGAATTACCGGCCTGTTTGTTAATGGGCTCGCAAGCGAGGCCCTGATGTTCTCTCAAGGCGATCGTGCGGCGGTTTTAAAGAAGTGCGTGGAAATTGCCGCCGGGCGGATTCCCGTATCCGCCAATATTATTTGCAACAGCGTCGATATGGCCACCGAATACCTGCGCGAATACGAAAGCTGTGGTTGTGACGCTGTTGTTGTTACCCCGCCGCTTGTTTACAAGTATACCGAGGAGGGCCTGTTCCGTTACTTTGACGGTATCGCGGGCGCCACCAGGCTACCTGTCTATCTCTATAACGCCCCCGAAACGGGGAATAAGCTTTCACCCGAGCTGATTGCCCGCCTTGTGGCGGCGCGCTCTAATCTTCGCGGCTACAAGGACAGCACGCAGGATATTATTCACCAGCAAACCGTGCTTGGCCTTATCGAAAAGGACCGGCATTTTGAATTGCTCGCGGGGAGCGACGCGCAAATACTCACCACCTGCATGTTGGGCGGAGTTGGCGTATTTTCCCTGCTTACCTGCGTCTTCCCCAACTTGATTGTCGGTATCTGCCGCGCGATTGCCGAGCGCGACTGGGAGAGCGCAAAAGATTTGCAGCAAAAAATCCTGCTGGTGCGCCAGGCGATGAAAATCGGCCCGTTTATGGCTGCCTATAAGTATGTGGGCAAGCTCACGGGGCATTCCTTCGGCTCTATGAGGTACCCCTTAAGCGAGCTGAGCGAAAAAGAAAAGCAAGCGGTAACCGCAAGGCTTGAAGAGCTTTGTATGCTGCCGGCATAAAGTT
>JAITVF010000011.1 GCA_031285945.1 Oscillospiraceae bacterium | reverse complement strand
AATCCTCTCAGGATAAAAAGGCGTGTCTTTGGTTTTTAAGAGCGCCGCCCTCGCGCGGCCCCCGTCTGTGGGGGCCGTTCGGGCTTCCTGCGGAATTTCTCCCCTGACCACGACTGAGTTGCCCTCCCTGTCCAACGCCTCGAGAACAGCAGGCAGACCCTCTTTAACTGTGAGGGAAAGGGTTGCCGGAACCCGCTGCGTCTCCTTGCGGTAAAGCTCGGCCTGCTTTTTTAAAAGCGCGTTTGTCGCGGCGGTTACATCCTCCTTGCGGCGAACCCCGAACATTGAGCGGTCTCTTTTACCCTCCGGATATCCCTGCGTAAATCCCCCCCGTGAAAAAACGGCGGCAAGGGCCTCCATATCCGGGGCGTTGCCGTCGCGGGCGGCAATGCAGGCAACGGCGGCGGCGGCCACATATTCCGGCCGCTTCATCCTGCCCTCTACCTTTACGCAGGAGATTCCGGCATCCTCCAGCTCCTTAATCCTCTCGATTACGGACAGGTCCTTTAGGGATAGCGCGTTTTCCTCCCTCCCGAACGAAAAAGGCAGGCGGCATGGCTGGGCGCAGAGCCCCCTGTTGCCCGAACGCCCGCCGATAAGAGCGCTCAAATAGCACTGACCCGAAACGCTCATACAGAGCGCCCCGTGAATAAAGGCTTCGAGCTCGATCGCGGAGCTCTTCTTAATCTCCCTGATTTCTGGTATTGTCAGCTCACGCGCGAGGACTGCCCGCGAGAAGCCAAGCTCCTCCAGAAATCTCGCGCCCGCCGGGTTATGTACGCTCATTTGGGTGGAAGCGTGCAGCGCAAGCCCGGGGCAGGCCTTTCTCGCGACGGCGGCCACCGCCAGATCCTGAACCAGTATGGCGTCCACCCCGCAAAGGCAGGCGTGCTCAAGAGTTTTGCGCAGCAGCAAAAGCTCCCGCTCCAGCGTGAGAATGTTAACGGTCAGGTATACCTTAGTTCCCCTCGCGTGGCAAAAGGAGACCGCCGAAGCGAGCTGCCTCGCGTCAAAGTTGGCAGCGCCCCGGCGGGCGTTAAGGTGGGAGCCGCCCAGATACACCGAGTCGGCCCCGCAGCGGACAGCGGCAATAAGGCTTTCCTCACTGCCCGCCGGCAAAAGTATTTCCATCGGATACAACCTCCCGGACAAATTTATCCCATAGCCTTTAAAGTATGCGGGCGCAGGGCCTTAAAGGCTACAGACTAACGGCTATACGCCTAAGCCGTCGTTTTGCGCTTGCCGTTCTCTTCGAGCTTGCGCTTAAGGCGTTCAATTTCCTTTTTGGCGTCGTTAAGCTCCTGGCGGGCGGAGGCCGCGTCCTCCATATATTCGGCGAGCTGACTTCGCATATTGTCAAGGTTGCGGTCGCTCTTTTTGTAGCTGTCCAAGTATTCGAGCGAAATAAGCACCAGCGCCTCGTTAAGGCTCAGCGCGCCCTTGGATATAAGATTATGAAGGGCGTTGTCCATCTCCTCGGCAAGGGCGGAGACATAGCCCGGCTCCTCCACCGTCCTTATGGGATAGCGAACCCCGTTAATAAGCACAACGACCCTATTTGCCGCCATAACAGTTACCCCTCCGCTTTTTGCTGGTCTTTCTGGTCTTTCTGGTCTTTATAGTATGCAGCTGCGGCTATTATATCATAATTATTCTGTTTAGTGAAAGAGCCTTTTGATGTAAAAGAAAAATCCTGCCGGGTTTTGGCCTTTTGTTGAAATACTTTTGCAATTAGGATATACTGAATATCGGGCGAAGCAGCTTTATGCCGGACACAGAGCCCGCTCTTTGACCCAAACTTTTATATTTGTGGAGGCTTTGCCGATGAAATCACGCTACTCCGAAAAGAATCTTACAGAACACCTGCGCAATACGTTGACTCACCGCATGGGAATTTCGGACCTTGACCTTGCGTCCAATGAAATTTTTTACCAGGCGGCGGTCAGGGTAGTCTGCGACATTTTGACCGAAAAGCGCGAAAAGTTCCGAGCGCATAATCTTTCGGCCGGCAAAAAACAGGTTTATTATCTTAGCATGGAATTTTTGCTTGGCAAAAGCCTGCGCGCCTCTCTCTTCAACCTGGGGATAGAGGAAGAGATGAAAGAGGCGCTTAAGGATTTTGGAGTACGTATAGATAGCCTTTACGAGTACGAGCCCGACGCGGGACTCGGCAACGGGGGGCTTGGAAGGCTTGCCGCCTGCTATCTGGACGCCGCCGCCCACGAGGGCTATCTCGCGACCGGCTACTGTATACTGTACGAATTCGGCATCTTTAAGCAGAGCATCATAGACGGCTGGCAGTACGAGCACCCCGACAACTGGCTGCCGGGGGGCGGCGCTTGGCTTGTGTCAAAGCCGGGGTACGAGGTGCAGGTACGCTTTGGCGGCGACGTGAACGAGTTCTGGGAAAACGACAAGCATCTTGTGCAGCACAACGGATATTCCACCGTGCTTGCGGTGCCCTACGACATTCACGTGTCGGGCTATGGGGCCGACAGCGTCAGCCTTCTTAGGGTATGGCAGGCCAAAAACCCGGTGGGGATGGATATGGAATCCTTTAACCGGGGGGATTTTTCCGCCGCCTTTCAGCAGACCTATTACGGCGAGGCTATAAGCAAGGTGCTCTACCCCAACGACAACCACCAAGAGGGCAAGAACCTGCGTCTTCGCCAGCAGTATTTTCTTTGCGCCGCCTCCATTGCCGATATCTGCCGG
>JAITVF010000216.1 GCA_031285945.1 Oscillospiraceae bacterium | reverse complement strand
CCAACGATATGCTGGAATCAGAGAAGGTCGCCAACATCATTCACAAGCATGTACTCTGCGACCCCGGCGCCGCCTGGGTCGAGGTTCCCGAGATGCTTTTCGCCAACAACGCCCTTATAGCGGGCCGCAGCTTTAATACCCCTCTGGGAGTATTAGCTCCGGGGGCGGCGGCCGACATAGCCGTCTTTGACTACAACCCCCTCACCCCGATGACCGCGGATAACGCGAACGGCCATATTCTCTTCGGTGTGAGCGGCAAAAGCGCCGTAACAACTATAATAGACGGCGTTGTTAGGATGAAGGACCGCGAGCTTTTGGGCGTGGACGAGGAAAGGATTATGGCAAAGTGCCGTGAGCATGCCGGCGCTATGGCTGAGCGTATAAACTCCAGGTAAAAGGGGCGTTTTTAATGAGCGACAGGATGAGGCAGATTCCGTTCGCAAGGCTTATGGACAGAATCCTTACCGAATATGAGCGGGACGGCTCTGTCTTCGGGATACGAAAGCTGTACAGAAATAAAGATAACGGCGCGCTCGAACTCTTCGGCGAAAGTCTGGAGCTTCCTTTTGGTCTCGCCGCCGGCCCCCACACTCAGCTCTCGCAGAATCTGGTTTCGGCCTATGTAGCGGGGGGGCGGTTCTTTGAGCTCAAAACTGTGCAGATGCTCGACGGCGAGGAGCTTCCGGTTCAGAAGCCCTGCATTCTCGCGCCCGACGAGTGCTACAACGTGGAGTGGTCGACGGAGCTGTATGTGCCCCAGGCGCTTGAGGAATACATCCGCGGCTGGTTCGCCATAAAGCTTATAAGCCGCGAGCTTTCACTCGGCGCCCCCGACGGCTTTATCTTCAACATGAGTGTGGGCTACGATCTCGAGGGGATAAAAACCCCAAAGATCGACAGCTTTATAGAAGGCCTTAAAAACGCGGGAGCTACCGAGGCGTGGCGGGAGTGCGCGGCCTGGGCGCGGGAAAATCTTTCCCGCTTTAAGAACGTGGACTCTTCTTACGTTGACTCTATCAGCCCCAATATCTGCCGCTCCATCACACTTTCGACCCTCCACGGCTGCCCGCCCGACGAGATCGAGCGTATTGCCTCATATCTTCTGGCCGAAAAAAGGCTTCACACTTTTATAAAGTGCAACCCCACACTCCTGGGCTACGACTATGCCCGCAAAACTCTGGACAGTCTCGGCTTCGGCGGAGTCGCCTTCGACGACCACCACTTCAGAAACGATCTGCGGTTCGATGACGCCGTACCCATGCTTAAAAGGCTCCAGAAGCTGGCGCAGAGTCTCTCACTCACCTTTGGCGTAAAGCTCACCAACACCTTCCCGGTAAAGATTACCAAAGGCGAGCTCCCCGGCGAAGAGATGTATATGTCGGGCAGGTCGCTCTTCCCTCTGTCAATCGAGGTCGCGAGAAGGCTGGCGGCGGCCTTTGAGGGCAATCTGCGGATAAGCTACTCGGGCGGCGCCGATATTCACAATATAGGCGCCATCCGCGACGCGGGCGTCTGGCCCATAACCCTTGCCACCACTATACTGAAGCCGGGTGGCTACGAGCGGCTAAACCAGATCGCGGGCGCCCTCTCGGGCCGCAAGGACGAGACCTTTGCCGGCGTGGATATTAAAAGGCTTAACGAGCTCGCCGCCTTTTCGCTGAATAGCCCCTTGTACCGCAGGCCCGCCGGAGAAAAGCCCCCCCGCAAGATTAATAAGCCCCTTCCCCTACTCGACTGCTTTACCGCGCCCTGCCAACACGGCTGCCCGCTGGGCCAGGATATCCCCGCCTATCTCCGCCTCGCGGGGGAGGGCAAATATTCCGAGGCCATGGCGGTTGTGGCACAGCGCAATCCCCTGCCCTTTATAACGGGTACCATCTGCTCCCACCGCTGCACCGACAGCTGCACGCGCGATTTTTACGAGGGCAGCGTTCATATCCGCGAGGTCAAGCTCGAGGTCGCCCGCAAGGGGTACGATTCTTTTATTGCGACTATAAAGCCTCCGCCCAAAACGGGGAAGCCGGTGGCGGTTATCGGCGGCGGGCCGGCGGGGCTCGCGGCGGCTTACTTCCTCGCCCGCGCGGGGCATCCCGTCACCGTCTTTGAAAAACGGGAAAGTCTAGGCGGAATCGTCCGCCAGATAATCCCCGATTTTAGAATCGCCAACGAGGCGATCGATAAAGACGTCGCGCTCGTAAGGGCCATGGGGGTCGAGATAAAAACCGGCCGGGAGGTCAAAAGCCTCGACAGCCTGCGGGCCGAGGGGTTCGGTGAAATCATCGTGGCCGTCGGCGCGTGGAAGAGCGGCGTCCTTGAGCTTGAGGAGGGCGCTGCGTTGGGCGCGCTGTCCTTTCTCGAGCAATTCAAGCGGGATCCTGATAAGATTAGCTTGGGCAAAAACATCGTGGTCACAGGCGGCGGCAACACAGCCATGGATACGGCAAGGGCCGCCGGTAGGTTGCCCGGCACGGAGCGCGTAACCCTTGTTTACCGGCGCACCAGGCAATATATGCCGGCCGATTCCGAGGAGCTTGAGCTTGCCCTTGCGGAGGGAGTCGAGCTTGTGGAGCTTATGTCCCCCGTCAGCCACAAAGACGGGGTTCTCACCTGCGAGATAATGGAGCTGGGCGAACCCGATTCCTCGGGGCGGCGCAGCCCCCTTCCCACCGGCAGAATGACTGATATCCCCGCCGACGCCGTTATCGCCGCAGTCGGTGACAAGGTGGACCGCGCGCTATACGAAAGCCTGGGCGTCCCGGTCGACGGTCGGGGTATGCCCGTTACAGACAGCGAGACCCTGGAGTCGGGGCGCCCGGGGGTATATATCGCCGGGGACGCCCGTCTTGGGCCTTCCACCGTGGCGCAGGCTATAGGCGACGCGCTGCGCTGCGCCGCGGCAATCACGGGGCAACGCTTTGAGGGCTGCCGCTCCCTTAACAATAACCCCGATTCGGAATCGGCGAGAAGCAAAAAGGGAATACTGCGCCACGCGGGCGCTTCGCTGCGCGAAACGGAACGCTGCCTTGAATGCGCCACCGTCTGCGAGTGCTGCGTTGATGTTTGCCCCAACCGGGCCAATATTTCGGTTCTTGCGCAGGGTAAAAGGCAGATCGTACATCTCGACGCCTTGTGCAACGAGTGCGGCAACTGCCAGGTTTTCTGCCCCTGGCAGGGAGCGCCCTACAGGGATAAATTCACCCTGTTTTGCAATGAGGAGGATTTTATGGCGAGCGAAAACCCCGGGTTCTTTCGCGCCGGGGGCGGAAGCCTTAGACTAAGGCTGGACGGCAAAATTACCGAATTCAGTGACGTTTCAACTCTTGGAGACGATATAAGAAGCCTTGTAAAAACAACGGAAGGCCTCGCCCAGCTCGCTTCCCAATAATAAGGAGGTGGTTGCTTTGACGTCGTTCGAGTATACGATTCAGGATGAGCTCGGCCTGCACGCGCGTCCCGCCGGCGAGCTGGTGAAGCGTCTAAAGCCCCTTGATACCCGGGTGACTGTCGTCTGCGGCGACCGCAGGGCCGACGCGAAACGGATTTTTGCCCTTATGACCATGGCCGTAAAGTGCGGCGAAACGGTGCGGGTGGAAATCGAGGGCGGCGACGAGGAAAAGCTAAAGGACGAAATTCTTGCCTTTTTTGAGGAGAATTACTGATATGCCGGTGCTTAAGGGGCTTTCTGTCAGCGGCGGTATCGCCGCCGGGCCGGTGCTGCTGCTGCGCCAAAGCGCAGACGCGCCCGCCCCGCGCAGAACCGAGAATCCCGAGGCTGAGCTAGTACTGCTGCGCGACGCCGTGTCGGTCGCCAAAACGCAGCTTGAGCGGCTATATCGGGCCGCGCCGTCCGCCTGCGGAGAGGAAAGCTCCGCAATCTTTGAAATTCAGAGCATAATGCTGGAGGACGAGGACTTTATCGAGTGCCTGGAGGGCACTGTCCTTGGCGGGCGGATGTCCGCCGACTACGCCGTATTTGCTACGGGGCGGCGTTTTATGGAGCAGCTGCGGCAAACGGGTGATGAATACATGGCGGGGCGAGCCGCCGATGTGGACGATCTTTCGCGGCGGCTCATCGGTATTCTGCGCGGCGAGGGCGACGGCGCGCCCGCAGAGCTGAAGCGCCCGGTGATCGTCGCGGCGGAGGAGCTGCTGCCAAGCCAGACGGTACGGCTCGATAAGCGTATGGTTCTGGGCTTTGTTTCTCGCTGCGGCGCCATGAATTCACACGCCTCCATTCTGGCGCGCAGCCTTGGAATTCCGGCGGTGAGCGAGCTTGGCGAAGGCTTTTACAGCCTTGTGGACGGCGAGGAGATCATAGTGGACGGCGAGGACGGCGCTGTAGTGCGGTACGCCACACCGGAAACGCGCGCCCGCTACGACCAAAAGCGCCGTGAGCTGTGCCGCGAAAAGCGCCGGCTGCATAAGCTGTCGAAAATGCCGTCCGTGACGAAGGACGGCGTAACCGTCGAGCTTATGGCCAATATCGGCCGTCCCGACGAGGCGGCGGCCGCTCTCGCTCAGGGAGCCGAGGGAATTGGGCTGTTTCGCAGCGAGTTTCTTTATTTTGAGGGCGACGATCCGCCGTCTGAGCAAAGCCAGTTTGAAGCCTACAGGCAGGTGCTGCGCGACATGGCGCCCCGCCGGGTGGTTATTCGCACGCTGGATCTGGGCGCCGATAAGCAAGCGCCCTGCCTGCGCATGGCCGATGAGCGTAATCCCGCGATGGGTTACCGTGCTATCCGCGTCTGCCTTGACCTTACCGATATTTTTAAAACGCAGCTCCGCGCGCTGCTGCGAGCCTCAGCGTACGGACGGCTGGCCATAATGCTCCCCATGATTACCTGCGTTGAGGAGGTGCGGGGCGCCTTACGGCTGCTTGAAGAGGTCAGGTGCGACCTTCGCGCCGCCGCCGTTCCCTTTTCCGATCAAATAGAGCTCGGCGTTATGATAGAAACGCCGGCGGCTGTCGTCATGGCCGATAAGCTTGCCGAAACGGCTGATTTCTTCAGCATAGGCACTAACGACCTGATTCAGTATACCTTTGCCGCAGATCGTACAAACGCGCGGATGCGCTATCTTCATGATCTGAGCGCCCCGGCCATACTGCGTATGATACGCCACGTGGTAAGGGAGGCGCACATGCGGGGCCGGCGGGTGGGCATTTGCGGGGAAATGGCCGCCGATCTTTCGCTGCTTCCCTGCTATATTGCCTGCGGCGCAGATGAGCTTTCCATGAGCCCGCAGGCGGTGCTCAGGGTGCGGGAGGCTGTGCGCGGCCTTAACGCGGCGGATTGCAAAGCGCTTTGCGATAAGATGCTGGGCTGATGTACGGGCTAATTTTTTCCGGACACAATACAGGCGGTTAATCGGCTACATTCGGCTACATAAAGAGGGGGACCCTGCGGGGTCCCCCTCTTTACTTATACTACTCCGCATTTTAAATACTTCTTTCTATTGCTTCCCCCGCCTCTGGAGGGGGAAGCATAGTGTAATATTATAAAAGCATTTTAAATGCGGAG
>JAITVF010000215.1 GCA_031285945.1 Oscillospiraceae bacterium | reverse complement strand
CTACTCCGGGGGAGTGGCTTTGTTTTCGCGAAAATTGCTATAGCAATAGAATGCTTTTATAATATTACTCTATTATTTCCCCCGCCTCTGGCGGGGGAAATAATAAAAAGAAGTATTTTAAATGCAGAGTAGTATAAGATTGACGCGGCTAAATCTGTTTAATCGCTTGCCACAGGGCGGTGTGCTGGGGTATAATAGGCAGTGTTATAAAAGCGTTGCCATATTCATAACGGCCGTGCGGTAACCGGAGGGGGGCGACACGATCTGTGAAGAAGCTGATATTGCCTTTTTTTGTTCTGCTCATAGGGGTGTATTGCGGATACTACCTGTTTATGGAGGATTATCCACCCCACGGCGGGGCTGCGACCAATATGGCGCTGCGGGTTCACAATAATGGCAGCGCCCTTGAGTGCACAGTCTCCTTTTACGGGGAGGAGGGCGGCGAGGCCCTCTGGCGATCCTCCCGCCAGGCGCAGCACCTTGCCTTTTACGGCCTGCCTGAGGGTACTCGGCTGATGTTGATAAACTATTCCGCCGGCAGCGGCAGCTATAAGGACGACGTTTATCATCTGGAATACGACCCCGGCGAGCACCTTGCGCTTACCATTGACCCGGTATCGCAAACGGTCGTGGAAAATATCGCCTACAGGGATTATCTCCTGGGGTTTTTGCTTGGCGCGGGGCCTTTGAATATCCTTTACTACCTATATAGCGCGGTCATGTATTATATTCTGTGGATCGTCGTCCCCTTTATACTGATTATAACCGGCTATACCCTGCTGCGTGAGTATTTAAAGGGGCTGCGCAGGCGTTTTGCGGGCTCGGTTTCGGCCGCGGTCATCGGCATAGCCGCCCTTATCGTCCTTTATTTCGGCACCGGCTTCTTCCCCTGGACCCAAACCTGGCCCGCGCGTCTGAGGGAGCTTTTTTTTGTTATGCTGTCGGGCTATCCTTTGTATTTTGTCGCGTGGCTTGTCCTGGACGAGGATAAGGTCCTGGGCGCAGAGTACCGCCTGCTGGACGACTACTTTACCTACGAGGAATATCAGCTCTGCGACAGGCGTACCGCCAACGGCTTTAAAGAAACCTGGCGCGACAGGGGCGCGGGCGGAATCGCCGGCTGGCTTTTTGGCGCTCTGCTTATGCCCCTTTGCTCCTGGCAGCGGATCATACTTTATTACGTTACCCCCTTTATGTACCGCTCCAGAACCTGGGTGGAGCTGACTCCCATCGAGGAGCCGGGGACGCCCCTGCTATTTGAACGGCTCACCCGCCGCTATAAAAATAAAGACGCGGCAGAAAGCCCCGAGGCCGGGGATGAGCTGGCCGTAGAGGCCGAATCGGCGCCTTGCGCCGCAACGGCGGAGGACGGGCGAAAAAAACGTCGACGCCGAAGGCCCCGGCGCAAGGCTCCCTGGGCCGGGATAGAAGAGCCGGCCGGAAGCGAAGAAGCCGGCGACGAGGTTTTTGCCGAGGATTCGCGCGAATAGATATTTTTCTAAAGGTGGAGGTGCGGGCCTTGCTATATATCCCGCTTGAGAGAATCAAAGAGGGAATGCTTCTGGCGCGGCCCGTTTACGGCGCCGACTTCAACATTCTTATAGCGCGGGGGCTGGAGCTTCAGGAGGCGCAGATTAAACGTATAGCTGAAATGGGTTACCCCGGCGTATATATCGACAGCTCCGACAGCAGTGACATTTCGATAAAAGATGTTGTTCCCGACAGCCTGCGCATTAATACCGCCGTGGCCGCGAAAGAGCTGTTAAACGAGGTGGAAAGCGGCTTGCGGCAAAAAACTAACCTCAAGGTAAACGGCGACACTCAGCGGCGAATAGTGATGCCGGTTATAGGCGCCCTTATAGACTGCCGCAGGCGGGTAATAGAGCTTGTCGATTTAAAGCCGCTGCCCGATTACAGCTATTACCACGCCGCAAACGTCGTGATAATTTCCATTCTGCTGGGTCTTGAAATGGGGATTACCGGTAGCCAGCTCTATGAGCTTGGGATGGCCTCGCTTATTCACGACGCGGGCAATACCTTTATTCCTAAATCCATTATGCAAAAGCCGGGCCGCCTTTCCGCCGAGGAATACGAGGTTGTAAAAAAGCATACCGAGATGGGCTTTCAGCTTTTGCGCGAGCGCTTTGATATTTCCATCGACGCGTGCATAGGGGCCCTTCAGCACCACGAGCACTACGACGGGTCGGGATACCCAAACCGGCTCAAAAAGGATAAAATATCAATATACGGCCGGATTATAGCGGTAGCGGACGTTTACGACGCCCTTGTCTCCCGCAGGCCCTTCAGACCCGCCATGCTCCCCCCCGAAGCCATGGAGTTTATGCGCTTTAACGAGGGGACCATGTTTGACCCCGAAATCGTGGTCGCCCTGCGCAGGATAATATCCCTTTACCCTACAGGTATGGAGGTTGAGCTGAACACGGGTGTGCGCTGCGTAGTGGCGCACAACTACGCGGGCAGCCCCGAACGCCCCCGCCTGCGCCTTTTAAACGGAATAAGCAAGGTGCCCTCGTACATAGATCTTCAGATCGACCGCAGGTTCGAAAATATCAGGGTAAGCCATATAGTGATTTAAAGCCTGAAACTAACCGCGGAAAGAGGGAGCATTCGTCTCCCTCTTTCCGCGGCGATTTATTCCTGGGGCGCGTTTGGCCCGGGGGGCTATTCGCGGGCAGCTTTCTGCCACCCCTCGCGCTGACGCCCCGGATTGGCCATCTGTTATTCTATGGCGGCGCCATAGCAACAGTGGATGCGAGGCCAGTCTTTCACCGACCTCACTACATGGTATGGCATGGCGGCGTTTATGTTCACTGCATAGCTTACGCCCCAGGGCGCCGGCCATGTAAAATATGGCGAGAACCGGTCGGATATCCCGCGCCGGCACGCGGTTTTGGAGAAAATGACAAAAAAGAGAAAATTTGCCCCGGTCTTGACATTTAGGGCCATATCGCATATACTGATTTAGTAATTTATAAATTTAGTAAATCCTAAAGGAGAATCGATATGGAAATTCCCGTAAATCTTAAGCATAAGCCGGTTTTTATCGCGCCCGACTACGACAGGGTTGATGGCAGAAGCGCCCCAACCAGCGACGCCAAAGGCCTCACCCTCGGGCTTGCCCAGTGGAACGACAGGGGGCGCGTGGATATTTCGGCCAAGGTGTGGCGCCACACCGGAGAAAAATGGTCCCGTCAGTCGGAGGAGCTGCCAATCCACCGGGCGATCGACCTTGTGCTGCTTATCCTAAGCGCCAGAAAACAGGGGGCTGAGGGCTACCGGTATCCGGGCGGGTTTGACGGGGAAAATCCCGTGATCGAGCGTATTCCCATTCAGGGCGACGCCCTCACCGTACGCGTATGCACCGAAAACCCCATGATTAAAGAGGATCTGCGCCTTTTTACAGAGGCGCTCGCCCGGGACGACGAGCTCCTGAGCGAAAGGCTGCACCGCCTCGCAGACGGGCTCAGCGAGCTGGGCTATGGCCGCCGAAAGGAGTAAATCAATGAACAGCCGCAAAAAAGAACTGCGCGAGGAATATAAAAACCGAAGGGTGACAGGCTGCGTTTACATCGTACGCAACCTCAGGAACGGGCGCTTTTACCTCAACTACAGCGATGTTTGCGCAGCCGCGAAAAACAGCTGGGATCTTTCCGCCCGCTTCGGCGATCCCTTTAAGCCCGCTATGAGGGAGGACTGGCGGGAGCACGGGCCCGACGCCTTCAGCTTTGAAATACTCGAGGAGCTTGTAAAAAACGAAGACCGAACCGACCGCGAATTCACAGAAGACCTGCAAATTTTAACCGAGCTCTGGCTCGAAAAGCTGGGCAGTACGGGAAAGCGCTATTGACCCCGCGCCCCCGCCCTATTTAAACCCGCCGGCCGCAGCCGGCGGGTTTTTGGCCCGCGCCGGCGCAGTCATTCATGCCGCTTGCTCTTTGTTCCAATTTCAATTTGGGTTCAAGAAAATTTTTTGGACATATTTACAGGCAATATCTTTTCTGCGGGGCTTCCATTTTTCCGCTCCG
>JAITVF010000172.1 GCA_031285945.1 Oscillospiraceae bacterium | reverse complement strand
TGCCTCCCGCATCATGCGCATGGGCTTACAGGGTTTGGCGCAGGTCGGTAAGGGCTTTTACGTGGATCTCCTCATCCTCTATAATCCTGCGAAGCAGCGACTGTATAACGGGGTCGGGTATGCTCCGTATATCCCGCTCGTAGCCCTCTATGGCTTTAGTCTCGGCTGCTATGTCCGAATCCAGCATGTCGCGCAGGTTGCGCCCGTAGCAGACAAAGCCCGAGTTCCAGCGCATACGGCGGGTGCCCTGGTAAAAGCTGTAGGTGGGGTAGAGCCCCAGGCGGTTTATGTATTCGCCCAAAAGCTCAAGGTGGTGCATTTCGACTATCGCAATGCCCCGCAGGCAGTCGGATACATCCTGGCGCTGGCGCTCGGCCATTTGGTGGTGATACAGATATTGCATAACGGCGGTTAGCTCAGAGCCCTGCCCGCTGTAGGAGTTTAGCAGAATACGGGCATAGCGTATATTGCGATCCAGGTGCTCGGGACGCGGATAGGGCGTGTCGACGCGATAAGGCACAGGCATAATTAATCCCTCCCGTTAACATATCTATGCCGAAGGGGAGGGATTAATGCTGTTTTCAAACAAGCCCTAATAAAGCCTGTCGATATTCTTCTGTAAAAAATCCGTGTTAGTGTCGGAAGAGTAGGGGTTTTTAATTTTTAAAAGGCGGTCAAGATCCAGACTCATGCAGGCAAGATCGGGCTGATGATAGCCCGAGGTTTTGCCGGCGACGCCGTTTTTGTGCTTTAAAAGCTCGTTGGGCGCAAAGATTCTGCCCCCGCCCTCCAAAGAAAAGCCTAGGGTCGTTTCGCCCACCAGGCTGCTGGCAACGGCATAAATCTGGTTTTCCTGCGCGCGCATGTTTGGGCCCAGGGAGGAATGGATGGGGGTGTATTCGCCGACATAAGCCGTGGGGCAGAGCAGAATTTTTGCGCCGAGCTTAGCGGCGATTCGCCCGCACTCAAAATAGTCGGCGTCGGAGCCTATAAGGACACTCACCCCGCCAAAGGGAGTTTCGAAGACCTTAACCTCGCTGTCGGGCGGAATTTGCAGCCCCTCCTCAACATTGCCGGTGCTTATCTTATCCTGGTAGCCCGCGAGAGAGCCCTCGTCGCTAAAGAGAAAGGCCCGGTGACATAGCTCGTTTTCCTCAAAATAAAGGGTGGAGCCGGCCATTATATATATCCTGTGGCGGGCGGCAAGGGTAGAGAGCGTGTAAAAATAAGCGTCGAAGGCGTAATCGGAAAGGTGCGCGAGGCTGTCGCCCAGCATCTCCATATCCACAAGCCCACCGGCGTCGCTTTCGGCCAGGCGCTTTAGATGAGCCGCCGACTGGGGTACCGCCGTGAGCGGCAAGAGCCCCGCGTAAGCCGGAAGCACCACGAGGTGAGCCCTTCTCGCGGCGGCGTCCGCGATATAAAGGTTCATATCCACGATGTATTCGGCTATGCTTTCGTAGGGCTTGAGCTGCATCTGTACGGCAGCCACCCCCACCGCCGAGGAGGATACAAGCGCCATATTATCGGAAGGAACGATCTCCAGCCTGTCGATAATCTTTTCAACCTCGCGCGGATTAAGCTTTCCGCCGCCTATCAGGCCGCCGAGCCCCGAGCGGTTTGCCATGGAGTAACCCCCTTTGTCCTGCGTTATTCTTAAGTATAACGGCTAAGCTCTTTTAGCGCAAGGGCGGGCGCGGAATTTTTGCCTTATTTTGACCGTCTCCCGCATCATCTGCCCGCAACCGCGGCGAGCGGCAGTAGAAAATTAGTTGTAAGAGCTGGCCGGTCAGACCACTAGGGCGCATTGCAAAGACGCGGCGTTTAAGCTATACTTATATAAGCTGCTATAAACACAATGGGGAGGCGGATATAATGAACGACGCGCTGCGGGAATTGAGGCAAAGGCATATCGAAGCGGCTGTTGATGCGCTGCGGAAGAACCGCTTTGAGGCCGAGTATGTCGAAGGGCCCGAGGAGCTTATAAAGAGGCTTGGTGAAAAAATTCCGGCGGGAAGCTCCTGCTCACTGGGCGGCTCAATGACTATAGATTATGCGGGCGTAAGGGATTGGCTCGAGAAGAGAAGCGATATAAACTACCTGGATCGCTACGCAAAGGGCGCCGACACCGACAGGGTCTTTCACGACGCGCTTTCCTGCGACGTGTACCTGACCGGCACAAACGCCGTTACCATGCAGGGCGAGCTTTACAACGTGGATGGAACGGGCAACCGAGTCGCCGCCCTTTGTTTCGGCCCCAAAAGGGTTATAGTGATAGCGGGCTTTAACAAGATTGTGGGCAATCTTGAGGAGGCCAAAATCCGCATGAGGAGCATTGCCGCGCCGGCGAACGCCCTGCGCCTGAAAAGAAAGACGCCCTGCGCCGCTACGGGCCGCTGCCAGGACTGCGCCAGCGAGGACCGTTTATGCTCACAGTACCTGGTGACCGGCTGGCAGAGGAGCCCGGGGCGCATTTGCGTTTACATTATGGGCGGGGAATACGGAAACTGAGCGGGCTGACCCAGACGTTATTCCGCCGTTATCCGGCCCTGGGGGGGAAGCATATGAACGCTATTGGACTAAAAGACAGGCTGTACGACATAAAGGGCAGCTTCAACGTCCGGGATCTCGGGGGATATAAGGGTAGGGACGGTAAAACTGTCAGATACCGCAGATTCATAAGGGCGGGCTCGCTGATGGGGCTGACCCCGGAGGGAAGGCAGGAGCTGCTTGAGCTGGGAGTGAGCTGCGTTGTGGATTTCAGATCCCGTTACGAGCTGTCTGTCATGCCCGACCCGATTATGGGGGACGAAGCCTTCGACTGGCACCATATACCAATGCTTGACTACATAAACTCAAACAGAGAGGGCAGCCCCGTTTTTCCTGATTCACTCGAGGAAATGTACACGGGAATGCTGGCGGAAGCGAAAGAAGGCTTCAAAAAGTTTTTCGCCCTCTGTGCGGATTCCGCTCACGGGTGCTTTCTATACCACTGCACCGCCGGCAAGGACCGCACCGGCGTAGCCTCGATGCTGCTTTTATCCCTTGCGGGAGTGACTGAGGATGATATAATCGAAGACTACGCGCACTCAGAGAAGCTCCTGCCCGATTTTGGCAAGGGCCCGCCGCACCTGCACCGTTCCCCGCCCGAGGTGATGGAGCATGTTCTCAGCCACCTGGATCACCGCTATGGCGGACCGGCCGGCTATCTCGACAGAATCGGCGTGACGCCTTCGCAGCGCGAGGCGGTTACCGCAAAGCTGATTGGGTAAGATCAATCAACCGGCGGAAGGGATAAAGCCCCTCCGCCGGTTTTCGCCTTTGAATCAGCATCAAAACAAGACCTAGTTATTGAAGATCACCATGGCAACGAATTCGAGGTCCTGGTCACACTCGTTGCGGATAGCGTGCCAGTCGCCGTCCTTGCAGAGCATAATATCGCCCTCGCTGAGCTCATGCTCCGAACGGTCGGTTTCGGTCACTATGCCCTTGCCCTTGCTTATAAGATAGATTTCGAATTCGCCCACATGCTGGTGGAAGCCTATGCTCGCACCTTTGGGCAGCGTGTTTACGGCAAGAAGCTTGCATTTGCCATAAACCTCGTCAGGCTGCAGGAATTTAGAGACTGTAGTAGTAAGTTCCCCGCCGCGGAGCTTTTCCTCAAGCACCACGGTGCGATCGCCAAGCTTTCGTATCATGCTAATCCTCCTTTAATATTTATCCGTTGTCAGGCTATATAAGGCTATACCGCGCTTCGTCAATGCCACACTGCGCCCGCTTTTTAGCTATAATAAAAGTATACCATATCTTAACAAAAGGTCAATCGGTTATCCTGTTGAATTGCGAAAAGAAATCATGAGCAAGCTATATGCTGTAAAGTGGTACGCGCGGTCTGCCGCCGGCATTTTATCCTATCGGGCAAAATATACAGCGAAAAACTGCATTCCCAAAACCTCTTGCAAATATGTGGCTGCTTTGTTAGGCTGCATATATCACCGAACTAATGTCTATTTTGCGAATATCGCCGACACAATAATTATTAAAATAATATAAGAGATAGCGACCAACAGTAAAAGATAAAACAGAACGGTCAAAACGATACGGACAATTTTGTTTTGGATAACCTTAGAAAATTTTACACCCACCACCGACAAAATACCGATAATGACGCAAAGCAAGCTCATGCTCCAAGAGATGAATGAACCTGGCAATTCTGCTTTAGCTACGATGAACGGACATAAAAACATCAGTCCAACAAGAATAGCAATCGCAGACCCTATCCTCAACAACGGTTTAATGGTTTTGTTTTTTACCAGTATCGACATTGAAACTCCGCCGATACCAAGCCCGATGGCGGCGGCGATAAACACAAGCAACATGATAATTCCGACAAAGATTGCCAGAATAATCGGACTAAATATCATAAAGCCCATCGAACTTCACCTCCACACACAACACACATACGATTCGTCTTATTATCGCTCTTGACTAATTATACCGGATATAGGACGATTCAGTTTCAAACTGTCCGCTTGCCATAGCACCCAAGAGGAACAAATAAATATATCTTTGATTATACCACTGCCGTGTACCCAAAACAATGCGCGGAGTGGATTTTTCACCCTGCGCTGAATATTTTTGCTCGACAATCATTTTACCTCTTGACAACAGTTACCCCAAGATAAATGGGCTGTTCTCTTGCGCACCAGGCGAAGCCGTACATCAAAAGGGAAGACTGAAGCATCCTCTTCCTTCAGATTCTCACACGTATGATCGGGGGGTAAGATTTTTCCCACACGTTTTCCCACAAATTAATGCAATCCAAAACGGTTAAATGCGGTTTAGCGCGCAAAAAGCGCAAGAACAAAACCGCCTAGTTTTGGCTAAACTAAGCGGTTTTGCTATGGAGGCACCACCCGGATTCGGACCGGGGATAGAGGTTTTGCAGACCTCTGCCTTACCCCTTGGCTATGGTGCCGACTATGCTATTATATGCAAAAAAGATTCTTTTGTCAAACCCTTTGCGGGGGTTTGATAAAAGAATCTTTTATTCCGGCGGCGCAAAAGAGATTCCGGTCGTGCTATATAAGCGGCTCAGGCACGTCGGCGCCGTAATCGACCCCCGGAACCTCAAAGCCGAAGAGCCTGAAAAAATCCTTGCGGTAGCCCTCGGCGTCGGCGAGCTCCGGCAGCGTTTCGGGGGAGATTTTGCCCCAGAGCTCAGATATCTCCCGCTGAACCTTGGGGTTCATCTCCCAGTCGTCCATCCGCAGGCGGCCCGCCTGGTCGATTGCGGGGGTAAGCTCGCCCTCCCGCTCAGGGTAGATGCGTTGGAGCATGCGGACCATTTGCTCTGTGCAGCCCTCGTGGGTGCCGTTTCGCTTCATGATACGGTAAAGCAGCGAAATGTAAAGGGGAACGACGGGAATCGCGCTGGAGGCCTGGGTGACCAGCGCCTTGTTTACAGAGACAAACGCCCTGCCGCCGATTGGCGCGACTATTGAAGCAATCTGAGCCGCCTTTTGATCCAGGTCATCCTTGGCGCGGCCCATAGTGCCGCCCCTGTATATGGCGTGGGTGAGCTCCGGCCCGATGTAGCTGTAGGCAACCGAGGTAACCCCGTGGGCGAGCACGCCCGCTTCGCCCAGGGCCTCCATCCAGAGAAGCCAGTCCTCGCCGCCCATAACCGCTACGGTGCCGGCGATTTCCCCCTCGGTTGCGGGCTCGATAGTTACCTCGCTCATCTCACCGCTTAAAACCTGAATGGTGCTGCCGGTAAAGGGAGCGCCGACAGGCTTTATAACCGAGGAAAAAACCTCGCCGGTAACGGGGTGGGTGCGCCGGGGAGCGGCAATGGAATAAACTACGAGATCAACCTTGCCACCGGGAAGCTTATTCTTAATAAGAGCGACTGTTTCGGCCTTTACCGATTCGGAAAAGGCGTCGCCGTTTACGCTGTGGGCAATAAGCCCCGCCTCTGCCGCCAGCTTTTCGAAGGCGCGGTTGTTATAAAACCCGGCGGTGCCTGTTTTTTGGCCGGCTCCGGGCCGCTCCAGGGATACCCCTATGGTGGAGGCGCCGTAGCAGAAGGCGGCCGCAATCCGCGAGGAAAGCCCGTATCCGCCCGAAGCGCCTATCACGAGAGCTCTGCGCGGACCCTCGGCCGCGCCGGGGCAGCTCTTGGCGTACCCTACCATTTGAGCCACATTTTCGGCGCAGCCCACAGGGTGAGCGGTGGTGCATATAAAGCCGCGAACCTTTGGCGCGATAATCATGGCGAAATCTCCTTTTATTGGCGGCGGCCTCTCAGGCTCTTAAGATGCTGTCGCCCGTCCTTTTGAGCAGCCCTTGCGAAATGCCGTAGTCTATACCGGCCTGGAAGTGGTTTTTGGCCGACCTGGCCGTAATTTGAACGTCGAAGAGTGAGGCGACGTTTTCGGTCGCCTCGGCGGCGGGCAGGCTCTGGGTCTCGGCCAGAGCGCAGAGTATGGCGTTTGCCGTCTCTTCCTTGGAGATTTCCTCGGTAAGCCGGGCCATGTCGCCGGGGCCCGGAACGCGAAAATCGCGGTACTGCCCGGGATTTTGTGATTCCGCCCAGATAAAGTCGCTGTCCAGGGTTTGCGTAACCGGCAGCTTCATATCGGCTACGATATCGTCAAGCCGCTCAGAAAAGCCCTGCGGCAGAGAGCTCCAGGCGGTCAGAACGCGGGCGTAGAGGCAGTCGCGGCGAATTGGCGCCTCGGCCCCGAGAACCTGCGTTATCTGAGAGCGTATAACGCAGGCCCCGTCGCGGGAGTGAAAGCGCGAAGGGGGAATATCGGCCTCCTCAAGTCTGCATATCTGGTAAAATGAGGGGGAGGGATAAACCGGCTCCCCCGTCCCATGGCCAACGCCGGTAAGGGAAACGGAAGCTTCTGTTTCTTGCGATTCAGGCTCGGGTTCTGGCTCGGGCTCGGGTTCTGGCTCAGGTTCAGGCTCGGGTTCTGGCTCGGGTTCTGGCTCGGGCTCGGGCTCAGGCTCAGGCTCAGGCTCAGGCTC
>JAITVF010000154.1 GCA_031285945.1 Oscillospiraceae bacterium | reverse complement strand
AGCCCAAGCAGAATGCCCCTCCTCATCATCTCCATGCAGGGGGGGATGCCAACCGCGTTGCCCATGTTGGATTCCGGATTGTGAACCACCATGGTGCCGGTTTCTTTTATGATATCCATCTCGGCTCCGTTTACGTGTATGCAGTGGCCGGTTACGGTATGTCTGCCCAGAATATCATGATCGTAGAGGCGATTTATTACCCGCTTCCCGTATTTTTTAAGGCTGTCGTGAACGTCGGCCATACCCTCGGCCACGTGGATGTGAAAACCCGTTTCCTCCGGCGTATTCTCGCGGCAGAGGGCCAGGGTTTTGTCGCTCAGGGTAAACGAGGCGTGCAGCCCAGTCATGGCTTTGATCATATCGGTCTTATCGGCTTTTGCGTAGCCGATAAACTCGGCGTTTTCGGCAACGGCATCCCTCATTTTGGCCTCGCCGTCCCGGTCGGAGACCTCGTAGCAGAGGCAGGCGCGAATGCCCAGCTCCGCGGCCGCCCGCGCAAGGGCAAAGAGGCTGCCCTTAATCCCGCCGTAGCTTGCGTGGTGGTCGAATACGGTGGTGCATCCGTTTTTTATGCAGTCGAGAAAGGTTGCCATGGCGCTCCAATAGCTGTCCTCAACCGTAAGATGCCGGTCAATAGTCCACCAGAGCCCGTCGAGAATTTCCAGAAAGCTTTTGGGGCTGGGGCCCTTTATGGAAAGCCCCCGGGAAAAGGCGCTGTAAATATGGTTGTGCGCGTTTATAAGCCCCGGCATAATAAGCCCGCCCCGCGCGTTGATAAACTCAGCGTCCCGATATTTTTCCCTAAGCTCGCCCGTAAGGCCAACCTCCTTTATGAGCCGGCCGTCAAGGGCCAGGCAGCCGTTTTCTATGAGACGGCTTTCCTTTTCCCGGGTTAAAAGTCGGCCGTTTCCGACAAGCAGCATAATGATCCTCCTTAAAAGGCAGAATAATATTTCGGGCGCAGAAGCATTAAAAAAACCGCGCATCCCCAAAAAGGATACACGGCCCGCGCGCAAGGCACTCCGTTGCAGCCGCCAACAAATATTTCACAGACATGGTAGCATATTATCGCGATACAGTCAAGTAAAGCTGAGAGCTGCGGCGAGATTATTGTTTATTGCGCCTAAAAAGAGTATGAGATTTTATCTATTGTGACAGGCATAATATGCTTAACAAAAGATTGTGAATAAATTTAGCTAAATAATATTTTTTTATGCTAAAAAATATTTGAAATTGTAATTCTCATGTGTTATGCTAAAAATACAGAAATAGAATAAGAGCCTGTAAAGGACGATAACAGGCTCTGAGAGGGGAAGGCGCCGGACATGATCGATCTTAGCGTAAATAAAGAAACGTTGAAGAAGAACATCCTCAGAGCAAGGGAGAGGGGAGTAATCATTCCCAGCTTCAGGCAGATGCGGAATCCCGTGGGTGAGGTCCCGGAAAAAATCAAAGAGAAGCTCAAAGGCGTGGGTATGTGGGATATAAATCCCCTCAACCTCTTTCGCATCACCTGGAAGAACGAGCGGACTTTTAAGGGGGGGCTTTATGGAGGCCCCAACTTTATTGAGCTGCCCTCAAGGCTTACGGGGGTAGAGGCGAGGATTATCTGTATGGCGGGCAAGTTCTTCCCCACGGGGTGCCACAAGGTGGGCGCCTCGTTCGGCTGCCTTGCTCCCAGGCTTGTTACGGGGCAGTTCGATACCACCGGCCAGAAGGCGGTCTGGCCCTCTACCGGCAACTACTGCCGGGGCGGCGCCTTTAACTCGAGGCTTTTAGCCTGCGAGTCTGTCGCCATTTTGCCCGAGGGTATGAGCCGCGAGCGCTTTGACTGGCTTTCGCAGATTGCGGGCGAGGTTATCGCGACCCCCGGCACCGAGAGCAATGTCAAGGAAATCTTTGATAAAACAAACGAGATCAAAGCTACCCGTAAAGATTGCGTTATCTTTAACCAGTTTGAAGAGATGGGCAACTATATGTGGCACTACAACGTGACCGGCAGCGCCATAGCCGAAGCCTTTGAGAGCGTTAAGGGAGAGGACGGCAGCTTTGCCGGCGTCTGCCTGACCTCGGGGTCGGCCGGCTCGATGGGGAGCGGCGATTATCTGAGGCAGCGCTATCCCTACAGCAAAATCGGGGTAGCCGAGGCGCTGCAGTGCCCCACCATACTGAATAACGGCTTTGGCGCCCACCGCATAGAGGGCATAGGCGACAAGCACATCCCCTGGGTGCACAACGTGCGCAACACCGATTTTGCCACAGCAATCGACGACGGCGATTCCATGGCCCTGCTGCGCCTCTTTAACGAACCCGCTGGCAAGGCGTTTTTGACCGGAGATCTGGGCATGAGCGCTGAGGAGGTCGACTCACTCGCGCTGATGGGCATCTCGGGAATCTCCAATATGCTGGCCTCCATCAAATTTGCCAAATACTACGAGCTCACCAAAAAGGACGTGGTCGCAACCATCCTCACCGATTCGGTTGAGATGTATCTTTCCAGAATTGAGGAGCTGCGGGAGGAATACGGCGAATATACCCCCGCCAGAGCCGCCGCCGATTACGCCGCCAGCCTGCGTGGAATAAAGACCGACAACTTTATAGAGCTTACCTACGCCGAGAGAAAGCGGGTGCACAACCTCAAGTATTACACCTGGGTTGAGCAGCAGGGCAAAACGGCCGGGGAGCTAAACGACCAGTGGTACCGCCAGGACAAAACCTTTGAGGCGGTGCAAAGGCAAACCGAACAGGTAGACGGGCTTATAGACGCCTTTAACGAAGAGGTCGGGATTCTTAAGACTCTGTAGAAAGGGGGAAGGGCTTTGGAAAAAACGCCCATGTGGACCGCCAATCGCATTCCTCCCTCGGGCAAAGCTCAGAGTCTCGCCATGATGGAGCCTTCAGCAATCGAGAAGGTTAGGCGCTTTCACGCAAGCTTTCCCGAATACGCGCAAACGCCGCTTGTTTCTCTCGATAATCTTGCGGGGGAGCTTAACGTAGGCGGAATTTACCTCAAGGACGAGTCGCCGCGCTTTGGGCTCAACTCCTTTAAGGGGTTGGGGGCTTCTTACGCGCTGGCCGCTTTTATAGCAAAAACGGTGGGAATGCCGGTAGAAGAGCTTGACTATGCCGCCATGACCTCGCCCGAAATCCGCGAAAGGCTTGGCGACTTTACCTTTATAGCAACCACCGACGGCAACCACGGGCGGGGCGTAGCGTGGGCGGCTGAGAAGATAGGGCAAAAGGCGATTATTTATATGCCCAAAGGCTGCCCGCCAGTAAAGCTCGACAATATAAAGCGACTAGGCGCCGAGGGGTATATCACCGAGCTCAACTATGACGACACAATCAGATTTACGGCGGAGCTTGCGGCTAAAACCCCAAAGGGGGTAATAGTGCAGGACCAGGCTTGGGAGGGGTACACCGATATACCAGGCTGGATAATGCAGGGCTACGGCGTAGTGGCGCTTGAGGCCTGTAAGCAGCTAAGCGAGAGGGGAATAAAGCCCACCCACCTGCTGGTTCAGGCGGGGGTGGGAGCCTTTGCGGGCGCTTCGACCGGGGTTGTGGCCAACTTTTACGGCAAGGATCACCCCACAACCATCGTGGTGGAATCGGAAGCCGCCGATTGCCACTATCGCTCGGCCATACGGGGAGACGGCGAAATAGTAAACGTGGGCGGAGATATGAACACCATCATGGCGGGGCTTGCCTGCGGCGAGCCCAACCCGATAACGTGGGAGATTCTGCGCGATAAGGCTTCCTTCTTCGCCTGTATAAAGGATCCGCACGCGGCCAGGGCCATGCGGATCCTGGGCGCTCCCGTTAAGGGGGACGGGCGGGTTGTCTCGGGGGAATCGGGCGCTTCGGCCATGGGGTGCCTGCTGGAAATGATCACGGGCGGCAGCCTTAAGGGGCTCAGAGAGGCCGCCGGTATCGGGCCCGACTCGCGAATCCTGCTGGTCAGCACCGAGGGGGATACCGATCCCGGCAATTACCGGCGCATCGTGTGGGAAGGGGCGTACCCGTCTATTTAGCGGGAGGATCTGAATATGAATTCAGCCTATATAACGGGGTTGCTGGGGCAGATATCAAAGGCGCTGGCCTCACACTTCGGGCCGG
Source organism: Oscillospiraceae bacterium (assembly GCA_031285945.1). Classification (GTDB taxonomy): domain Bacteria; phylum Bacillota; class Clostridia; order Oscillospirales; family Ruminococcaceae; genus WRAV01. Next base: position 1,562 of record JAITVF010000154.1, on the reverse strand, counting down.
AGTGCGAGGTTGCGGTTCACGACCTGACAAAGGGCTACGAGAATACCATTATCGCTATAGAAAACGGCCACGTAACCGGGCGCAGAGTGGGGGACGACGCAAGCGAAATCGTGCTTTGCGCCCTCCGCAACAAAACCGGGGCCGAGGATAATATCGGCTACCTTTCGAGAACCTCGGACGGAAGGCTTCTTAAGTCGTCCTCTGTCTATATCCGCAACGAGGAAGGGGAGGTCGCGGCCATATTCGGCGTAAACTACGACATAACCGGCCTCTCCCACGCGAACCGGCTGGTTGGGCGGTTTATCGAAACGGGGCGGGAGAAAAAGGACTACGAGGTAAGCACCATAGTCTCTAACGTTAGCGACCTGTTAGACAGGCTTCTTGAGGAATCGGTTGATTTTGTCGGCAAGCCGGTGGCGCTTATGGGAAAGGACGATAAGATCAAAGGTATTCACTATCTTGAAGAAAAGGGCGCCTTTCTGATTAAAAAGGCGGGGGACAAGGTATCAAGATACTACGATATCTCAAAGTACACGCTTTATAATTATCTCGACAGCGAGCCGACGGAATAAAAAAATTGTGAAAGGACGAGGCTTTATGGATTACGCAAGGATTAGGGAAGCCGCCGGGAACTATAAAAAGGATATGACGCTGCTTTTGCGGGATATGGTAAGGCTCCCGGGAGAAAGCTGCGGCGAAAGGGCTAAGATCGACCGCGTGGCCGAAGAATGCCGCCGGCTCGGTTTTGATAAGGTCGAGACCGATCCCATGGGCAACCTGCTTGCCTGGATGGGCGCCGGCAAGACCCTCATAGCCTTTGACGGCCATATCGATACGGTGGGCGTCGGCAACCGGGACAACTGGAGCTTTGACCCCTACGAGGGCTACGAGACCGACGAGGAAATAGGCGGACGGGGGACCTCCGACCAGGAGGGTGGGATCGTAAGCGCGGTATACGGCGCAAAGATCATGAAGGATCTCGGGCTCTTAAACGACAAATACGCCGTTCTTGTGACCGCCACCGTTCAGGAAGAGGACTGCGACGGGCTTTGCTGGCAGTATATCATCAACGAGGATAAGATAAGGCCCGAGTTTGTGGTCATAAACGAGCCCACCGACGGCGGTATCTACCGGGGCCACCGGGGAAGGATGGAGATAAGGGTCGACGTAAAGGGAGTTTCCTGCCACGGCTCGGCGCCGGAGCGGGGCGACAACGCGATATATAAGATGGCCGATATTTTAAGGGATGTGCGCAGCCTTAATGAAAACGACGCCGCCAAAACATCCGTGATTAAGGGTCTTGTAAAAATGCTCGAAGAAGAGTACAATCCACAGTGGAGGGAAGCGAGGTTCCTAGGCCGGGGGACCGTTACCGCCAGCGAAATTTTCTTTACCTCGCCTAGCCGCTGCGCCGTAGCCGATTCCTGCGCCGTTTCCCTCGACCGCCGTATGACCGCGGGCGAAACCTGGGAGAGCTGCCTCGATGAAATCCGCGCGCTGCCCGCCTGCCAAAAATACGGCGCCGACGTGGTGGTGAGCATGTACGAGTATGACCGGCCCAG
>JAITVF010000136.1 GCA_031285945.1 Oscillospiraceae bacterium | reverse complement strand
GAGTAAAAGTCGTTGAGTATGCTCTCTACGTCGTCGCTTCCAAGCTTTTGGATTCGGGCGATTTCGTAGGTGAGCTTTTCGATTTCTTCCTCGCTGAGGAACTTGTAAACCGACGCCGCGATTTCGGAGCCAAGAGATATTATAACGGTTGCGGCCTTTTGGGATTCGGTTAAAGCGGGCATACGCAATTCCCTCCACTCAGTGATCGAAAAACAGGTTTATGGGTTAACGGCGGCGAGTACTCGCCGGTTATAATTTTTAAGCGCTGAGAAGCCAGGTCTTTATAAGCTGGGCTACGATTTCGGGGTCGGTATCGGCAAGGTCCTTGATCTGGGCTCTGAGCTTTTGCTCCTGGGTTTCGGGTATTTGAATCGGCTCGAACTCCTCCTGGCGGTCCATGAGATCCATGAGGGATTCCTCGTAGACCAAAACGTCGGTATCGTCCTCTTGCTGCTGCTGCTTCTTTTTGCGGCTTGCCATGGCGAGGATGAGGATAATGAGGAGCATGAGCGCCGCGAGGCAGATAGCTATGATAAGCCACAGGCGGTTGGGGGCGCTTATGATCGACTCGGGCTCGGCAGCGGGGGCCTGGGCGAAGCGGATGTTCTGCACCGAGATGTTGTCGGTAAGAACGCCCGAGGCGCTGGCGGCGAGATCGAGAATCTGGTCGCGCTGACCGTTGGGGAGCGTGTCGGCGTCGATGAGGATGGACATGCTCATCCCCACTATCTCGTAGCCGTCCTTTACGATCTGCTCGCGGGTGCTGTTTACAAGATAATCGTTAATAAGATGGTTGTAGTAGTAGGAGCCGGTGCCGTCGTCGGCTATTTCGGCCGAGTATTGGGGCACGTTTGTGTTGTCGTTGGCGCCGGGAACCCCCTGGGCCACAGTGCCGTCGGTGGTGCGCTGGTATTCCGATTCGTCGTAATCCTTGATCTGAAGGGCGGGGTTCTCGGGGTCGATGGGGGAATAGGTGGTAACCTCGCTGCTCTTCTGGCTGGTGTCGAGCTCAGAGTTGACCTGAACGCGGACGCCGCTTTCGCCATAGATGGGAACCAGCATATTGAGCACGCGGCGGCGAATCGTTTCGTTAATCTCCTCCATAAGGGTGAGGCGGGAGGAATACCCGCCCGTGCCAAGAAGGTACTTCATGTCGCCCTGCTCGTCGACTATTGAGATGTTATCTTCGGTGAGCCCCGTCACCGAGGTGCGCACCAGGTTTAGTATGCCCTGCACCTGCTCGGCCGTTACCGACTGGCCGGGGTTTTTTTCAAGCTTGATGGCCACGCTCGGCGGCTGCTTGTCGTCCGCCAGCACAAAGGAGCTGGTCTCGGGCATGGCTATGGTAACGTGGGCGTCGTATATCTCGGGGAAGGTGCGTATAGAGGCCTCGATCCTCTCCTGGAGCTGAAAGGTGTCGTAGCGCTGCTGCTGGTACTGGGTGGAGGTAAGCCCGCCGCCCAGGGCAAAGGTATCGTAGCCAAAGCCCGAGTCGGGGTAGTTGCTGACCGCGAGCTGCATTCTGGCGGCGCTTTCCTGCTCGGCGGAGACTAAAAGGCTGTTGTTTTCAACCTTTGCGGCAATTCCGGCGGTTTCGAGCTTTGCGAGTATCTCCATATATTCCGCCGAGGTCAGGTTGTTGTAAAGCACTATGTAGTCTGAGCGGCCAAGCAGCATGGTAATAAAGAGCGAGGCGCCCAATATAAAGGCAAGGCTTCCCAGCAGAAGGATCCGGACGCTTTTGGACTTGCCCGTCCACCAGTCCCTGAGGCCGCTCCAGAAATTAACAAATCCCTCTCTCATTCACTCAACCTCGTATTTATAATGGTTGCGCCGCCAAAAATTCATGGCCGCGGTTTTTTTGTTTTTTCTTTTGAGCCGTTTAAACGTTGAGGCGCATTATCTCCTGGTAGCTGTCCAAAAGGCTGTTGCGCACCTGGACCAGCAGCTGGGTCATGGTCTCGGCCTTGAGGGAGTTTGCGCTTATGGCCGCGATATCGTCGACGTTGCCGGTGGCGAGGGCGATGGTATCCTGCTCCTTTTGGGCGTTGGCCGCGTTTAGCTCCGAAAGCGCGTCGCCGAAGATGCTCTTAAAGCTTAGGCCCGAGGCTTCCTTTGCTCCGGCGCCCGGCACCGAGGAGGTTTGAAGGGGGTAAGAGCTCACAGAGGCTATATTCATAATTCAAGTATTCTCCCTATTTGTTATTTGCCCAGCTCGAGGGCCTCGCGGGCCATGGACTTTATGGCCTCGAAGGCCGCTATGTTGGCGGAGTAGGAACGCGAGGCCGCCATGGCGTCCACCATCTCGGTGGTGGTGTCTACGTTGGGCATCATCACGTAGCCTTCCTCGTTCGCGTCGGGGTGGGTGGGGTCGTACACCGGAATGAGCTCGGAATCGTCCTCGATTATCTCGCTCACCATCACGCCGCCCTTAGAGCCGCCCTGCTTTCGCAGACTGCCGTTTATCATTTTGGTAAACGAGGTGTTCTGGCCCTCGATCTCCCTGAATACGGCGAGCTTCCTTCTGTAGGGGCCGCCCTCCTCGGTTCTTGTGGTCTCGCGGTTTACAATGTTCTCGGTTATAATGTCCATCCGCTTTTTCTGGGCGGTGATGCCGGAGCCGGCAATGTCAAGAGAGCTTAAAAACGCCACGGTTCATTCCTCCTTTATCTTCCGCCAGAGATAGCGTACTTGAGCAGCGAATAGTGCCCGCTTACCCGGTCGCGCAGGGCCTGATACTGAATCTGGGTTCTGGCGAGCTCCATCTGCTCGGAATCGATATCCACGTTGTTGCCGTCTATCCTCACCTCGTGGCTGTCGTCTGAGTAGACGACTGGCTGCAGGTTGTTGATCCGCGAGATTCTCGAGGTTTTGTCAAAGGCGGTGGCCCTCATATTGCTCTCCATGGCCGCCCCCAGCAGGCTTTCGAACTCGAGGCGCTTGGCCTTGTAGCCCGGGGTATCCTCGTTGGCGATATTGTGGGTTATAAGCTCAGCCTTTTGCCATGTAGCCGACATGGCCTTTTCAAGCGCGGCCGAGGAAACTGATTGAGTGAACATTGATTGCTTACCTCCTGAATTCTGTGGCCGGGTCAACGAAGAGTCAGTTTACCGGATTTGTATTTTGAGTGTGTAGCGTAACTGTAAACAGAGAGTGAAGCATTAATTTGGAGAATAACCTTGCCGTAAGTTGTAAGAATAAGAGATATATTCCTGCTCTTCGCCGCATTCAGCCCGCTGATTGCCGGCCGAAAAAATAAATGCGGCTGAAGCACCAAATATTGCGAAAAAGCAGATAAAAAATGGATAAAATGTAAAAAATATCAAATTCTCGCCGGGTATCGCAGTTGTGTATCGGGTGCAATCGGCACAGAGCGGCGGGCTTGCTAAACAGGGCCCCCTCGTTCCGAGGGAATTACAGTATAATAGAGTGACCGGTCAAAGTCAATGGTTGCTTGCTGGAAAACCGCAAAACAATGCGATTTATAAGACTTTTGCCAAAATTGCTAAAAAAGCGCTGTTACTGGCTCAAATTTAAAAAACACCATAACTTCCCTTTTCATCTAACTAAGTGTGTCGAATTTTGTATTTCACTGCATTAAGTACAACAAATTTCTACTTTTTTTATTTAAGGCCGTTACCGGGCGCCGAAAGCTTAAAATTATTGACGGCCGCACTAAAGTAAAAAGCGGGACGGACGAATATATAGTTAAGCGAACGGAGCGGCCCAAACAAGCTTGCCGGCCGCGCTCCGCAGATGAGGTGATTTGTTTATGAAGATTGAACCAGGCTCAGGAATCGGAATCTACCGCGCCGGAAAGCCGGCCGGAGCACCCAAAAGGCCCGAAGCCGCCGAAACCGCCAGAACCGACATAGCCGAGTTTTCGCACGGCGCCTCTTCCGCTCCTGGCAGGGAGCTTTCGGGAGTTAAGGCCCGGGTTATGGTGGGCTTGGGCAGGGCCGCCGATCCCGGCAAAATCGAGTCCCTTCGCCAGAGCGTTAAGGACGGCGCCTACCGCGTTTCCACCGACGACATCGTTAAAGCTATCCTGGGCGAATAAGACGGGCGCGCCCCTCTGTTTAAATTAATCTGTGCGTTAAGAAAGCGAGCGGTTGCATGTACGACAAATTCCACGCTTATCTCGGTGAGCTCGAGTCGGGCTTCAAGAAGCTTTCGGCCCTTTTGCACGAAAAGCTCAGGGCGGTTGAAAAGTTTAACCTCGAAAAGCTGGACGGCATCATGAAGGAAGAGCAGGCCTACGTGCTGCTCTCGCGCAGCTTTGATAAAAACATTAAGGATTATAAAGAAAGGCTCGGCCTTGAGGGCGAAAAGCTCAGCGACATAGTCGAGGAGCTGCCCGAGGCCGAGCGGGCCCGCTTTCGCGAGGCGTACAGGACACTCAAAGCCGCCCTCGACGAGGTCAAGGCGCTCAACGAGAAGTGCCAGGGCCTGATAGAGGAGCGGCTGCACCGCCTTGACAAGGCCATTAAGGAGTTTGACCGCAGCGCGGGAACCCCCTATGGGGATATAAAAAAGCCCTCGGATTCCCCGACGCTTATGAACAGGCAGATATAAAAAATTGTGAGAGATTACCGCGCTAGCCCTGTGAACACAGCTTTTAAATACTTTAAGATAAAGCCGGGCGAATCGTAGATGGCCGGACCTCTTTTGAGGAGGCCGCGCAACCCCGAATGACAGACGGGTTCGCAAGCTCAGTAGCGTTTCGCCGGCGGGTCTTGATCCTGATCTATATAAGATCTATATTAAGGAGAGAGTGCGCCATGATTCGTCCAACCTTTCAGGCGTTTGAAACAGCCAAGCGCGCGCTGAACGTTAGCCAGGCCGGCCTCGACGCGGTCGGCAACAACATAGCTAACGTGAACACCCCCGGCTACACCCGCCAGCGGGTAGACCAGGTGAGTCTGCATTCTACATACCGCAACAAGTTCCAGATACACGGGGCCAGGGGCCAGACAGTGGGGCTCGGCGCCGATATTGCGGGGATAAACCAGGTGCGTGACCCCTATCTTGATACCCGATACCGCAACGAGGCCGCCAGCAACGGCGAGCTTGCCGTAAAGAGCGGCGGGCTCACCGACCTTCAGTCGGTGCTCGACGAGATCGATACGAGCGGGCTTTCGGATATGCTGGGCGGATTTATAAACGAAATCACCAAGTTCGCGGCTAACGCCGATTCCGAGGAGCTTGCGGTGGTGGTTCGCAACGCGGCCCAAAAGGTGACCCAGGTTCTAAACAAAAACGCCGGCGAGCTCGCGACCGTTATGGATCAGCAGCTCTTTGACCTGGATGTGGCCATCAGCGACGAGGTCAACTCTACCCTTGAGCGGATAAGCTTTTTAAACCAGCGCATCCGCGAGGATAACATGTACGGCAACCCCTCAAACGAGCTCAACGACGAGCGCAACACGCTTATAGACCAGCTCGCCAACTACCTGCCCATACGGGTTACCAGAACTCCGGAGCAGATTTCTGAGAATATCTCGGTCGAGCGGGTAAGCATTCAGCTTATGAGCTCCAACGGGGGCGTGGTATCCGACTTTAACCTTGTGGATAACGACAGGTTCAACCAGCTGGGCCTTACCCAAAACGAAGACGGCTCGGTGGGCATATCCCTCAACGAGGGCAGCACCGGCTTCCCGATTGTCGACGACATTACCGATAAGATATGCTCGGGCGGCATAAAGGGCTTTATAGATATCATAAACGGCAAGGGAGACTTTGCGGGAGAGGGCGAGAACACCTTCCGGGGCGTTTCCTACTACCAAAAGAGCTTAGACGTTTTTGCCTCCACCTTCGCGAAGCTCATGAACGCGGCCAACTCCGTCACGGCGGACGAGGCCGACGGCAAGACCTACGTTGAGGAATACCAGAACAAAAACCTGTTTGCCCCGAGCGACGGCTCGGCCGAGATCACCGCGGCCAATATTACCATATCGGGCGAATGGCGCGAGGATTCCTTCTTTTTAACCACCTCTAAATACGACCCCAAGGACCCCGAGTACGAGCTGGACTCTGACGGCAACATTAAATACGACTCGGTGACGAAGGAGCCTATCTACAAGACGACCGCCAACAACGACAATCTACTCGTCTTCAAGGCGCTGCTGACCGATTCCAACAAGGCGTTTACAGGGGTTAACGGCGACGGCACGTCCTTTACCCTCTTCCAGGGCTCCTTTGAGGAGGCGCTTGTCAGCACTCAGAGCACCCTGGGAATGGACAAAAGCCTTAACGATTCGCTCAGCAAGGCTTCCGACCTTGTGATTTCCGGCTACTCCGACAGCCGCGACGCCATATCGGCCGTTTCGGTGGACGAGGAGGCCATAAATATGCTGACCTACCAGAACTATTACAACGCGGCCGCCCGCTATATGACCACCCTGGACGAGGCTCTCGGCACCATAATCGAGAAAATGGGCATTGTAGGCCGATAGGAGGTAACAGGCAATGAGAATAACCAACCCTATGGTAACCCGCAACTACACAAAAGGGCTCAACGAAAACCGCGGGCTGCTCGACCGCTATTCCAGGCAGGTTTACGACGGCCGCCGCTTTTACACCATGAGCGAGGATCCCTCCTCAGGCGTGCGGGCAATGCAGGTGCGCCGCAATCTTTTGCGGATCGACGCTTACCTTGATAACGTCAGCTCCGCCCAGAGCCACCTGGGGGCGGCGGAGTCGGCTCTCATGGAGGTTTCCGACGTTAACCAGTCGGTCGGCGAGCTTTTTGTGAGCGGCATTAACGGAGACAAGGGCCCCGCGGAAAGGGAGATTGTCGCAACCCAGATCGAAAAGCTGCGCGACGAGCTTTTGGCTCTTGGCAACACCAACTTTGCGGGCCGCTACGTTTTTGGCGGCTCAAACACCGTGACCCAGCCCTTTACCCTGGACCCCGAGGGCAACCTGCTCTACAACAATGTGGACGTGCGCGGCATAAACGGCAACCACGAGCTTTTGAACGACGCGGCCTATATGGACGTGGGCGTGGGCGTTACCTTTAACGACACCGGAGACGCCCAGAAGGTGGACCCCAACACCGCCCACAAGTATACCCTTGTAGGGGTGGATTTCTTTGGAACCGGCAACGACAATATCTACCGGGTAATGAACGACATGATCGACAGCCTGCGCGCGCCCGTTTTTGATCCCGAGGCGGCGGGCGAGGTTCTTGACCGGTTCAGGGAAAGCGCCGCCGGCGTAAACGTTGAGCTGACAAAGCTGGGCGCCGATTCGCAGTACCTTGAGTTTACAAAGGACCGGCTTGATACCGAAAAGATCAATCTAACAAGCCGCCAGAAGGATATAGAGGGGATAGACGCCGACGAGGCCATAATGAACTTTAAGATGCAGGAATACGTTTACAACGCGACCCTGCAGATGGGCCAGCGCCTTCTTCAGCCCACGCTCTTCAGCTTTATCAACTAACGGCCCGCACTGGCCGCGGCCCCGCAAAAAAAACGACCGGTCAGCATTAAAGGAGGCGAGCGCGTTTGCAGCCGTTGCTTAAAATCACCAGCGTTCCCATAAGCCTGGAGTATAAGGTAAGGCGCGCGCGCCTCGTTTACAGCAGCGAGCGGCCGACCGCCAACGTAAGCCGGCAAAAGGGCCGCGCCTATATTCAGACCACGCCCGCCCGGGTTACGCTCGACACCTACGAAACCCGGGCCAGCGCAGGGCTAAAAAGCGCGCCACGCTCGGTTCAGGAATTTGCCGAGGCCGGCCGCGAGGCCGCCATGGAGGCCTCGCGCGGCTACGCCGAAGAGGGCAACGCTATTCTTGACAGCCATGGCAAGGGAAACCCGGTGCTCGACAGCATAGCCTCAAAATCTATGAGGACGGCCGATACCATTATGGCCTTTATCCCATCTGTCCCTGTCGATATCTCGGTGGAGCCCGGCTCGATATCCTTTGACTATTCTATGGATAAACTCAATTACGATTGGAATATTAATCCCAGAGCCCAGCTCGAGTACGAGCCGGGCGGAATCGAGTATACTGTCGCGCAGTATCCCGACGTTATAATCGAGTATGTCGGGTCGCCCATATATGTGCCGCCCAGCGCCGACCCCGACTACGTTCCGCCCCCTTCGCTCGACTCAAACGCCTGATAAGCGGTAAAGTTACCGGGATATCATAGCTTTGGAGGGTTTAGATGTTAGTAAACACCGCAGTGCTTGGCGAGGTAGAGGTTAGCCCCGAAAACGTTTTTCATATGCCCCACGGCCTCTACGGCTTTGAAGAGGCCACAGACTACGCTCTTATAAAAAAATGGGAGGACGACGTTGCGCTGATGTGGCTACAGAACACCGGCGCGGACGCTCCCTGCTTTGTGGTGTTTGATCCCTTTGAGATTATCGAGGGGTACGAGCCTGAGCTCGAAGCCTCGGACCTGAGGTTTTTTGGGGCCGGGGATATTTCTGAGCTTGATTTTTACGTGATCGCGGTGGTGCCCGAGGATATAGCGGGCATAACCGTAAACCTTAAAAGCCCGGTAGCCGTGCACAAAAAGGACAGGCGGGCAAGGCAGGTAATACTGGCCAACCGGGATTACCCCATAAGATTCCCGCTGTTTGTAAGGGAAGAGGCGTAAAGGAAGTCCGGACCGGATATTTTGGGCGGGGAGGCGCGGCGTTGCTGGTAATAAGCAGAAAGATAGGCGAATCCTTTCTTATAGGCGACGATATCGAGGCCACCGTTGTCGATATCACCGGCGAAAAGGTCATTGTAGGGATAACCGCGCCCAGAATGCTGAGAATAAGCCGGGGCGAGGTTGCACAGATAACCGCCGAGAACGCCCAGGCCGCCGCCGGGAATATAAACATGAACAGCTTTGCCCGCATGTACAAAAAAAGATTCCCAAAGGGTCAGGCTTAGTTGTAAACCGATATAAAAACATGCCCCCGCCTTTAAAAAGCGGGGGCATATTTTTATATTTCTCTTAACTCATATCAAAACACCCGCTGCCTGCGGGCGGCACCCACTTTTCTAAAGAGGGTGGGGTATTGCCGGTGTGTTGATTTCTGTTTTAGAAGCCTGTGCGGCTCCGGTCAAAACACCCGGCTCCGCAGAGCCGGGTGTTTTGACCCGCCGGAATTGCACCTCTGGGCTCTATTAACTCATAAATATTTATTTTTATTGCTTCCCCGCCGAAGACGGGGGAAGCAATAAAGTATAGTCGATTAGTATCAGTAGCTCTCGGGCGGGGCGGAGGAGACGCTTGCCTCGGAGAAGCGGATTCCCGCCTGGTCGAAGGCTTTTTTGAGTGAGATGCGCAGATCGGAGCAGGTTGAAAAGTTGGTGTCGATATGCCCGGTCCAGACGCTTGCCCGCAGCTCGACCCCGTATAAGCTGAGCGCGCGCACATATACCTTTACCGAAGGGTCGGAGCTTTTGGCCGCGGCTTCGGCCGATCTGGGGTCGATGTAATCGGGGTGGGAGGCTATGACCTCGGTCATGATTCTTATGGCCTCGTCCATATCCGAGCCGTAGGTGATAACGGCGTCGAGAAAGCCGGCCGCCTTTTCCTCGAGAAAGTTTGAGTTTTCGATCATTTCTTTATTGATGACCGAGTTGGGAACTATGATGCGGCTGTTCATAAAGGTGCGCACAACCGTGTGGCGTATGGTGATATCCTCGATATAGCCGGTGATGTTCCCCCCAAAAAGATGTATGCGGTCGCCCACCTCAAAGGGCCTGGAGGCCGAGATTACAAGGCCGCTTATAAAGTTGCCCAAAGATTCCTGGGCGCCCAGGCTT
>JAITVF010000055.1 GCA_031285945.1 Oscillospiraceae bacterium | reverse complement strand
AACGGACAAACACTTCTCGGGAAAGGCCAACCTGCGGCTGCTTATTTGGAGCCTGCTTTATTTTGAAGAGCTGCTTAAAAGCTTGTACTAAATTATATATCCGACAGGTGAGGACGTTGAAATTCATAAACGGCAAACAGGAAAAAGAACGGGTAACGCATATTAAATCTACAATCAGCTGGAAGGATATAAACCTATACGAGCTGTATGAATACCGCGATTTGATCAGGATGCTTGTTGAGCGCTACTTTACGACAATATACAAGCAGACGATCCTGGGGCCGTTGTGGATAATAATCAATCCGCTGATAACGACGCTGATGTACAGCCTTATATTTGGGAATATCGCGAGAATTTCTACCGACGGCATGCCATACCTGCTGTTTTATATGTCGGGCACCACTATGTGGAGCCTGTTTTCCTCCACCCTGCAAAACGCCTCAAATACCCTGATCGCCAATGCGGGAATATTCGGCAAGGTATATTTCCCGCGGCTCGCGGCGCCTGTAGCTTCTACGATATGCGCCTGCGTAAATTATATTATTCAATTTGCCATATTTATTTTAATCTTCCTTTTTTATCTCTTTACCGAGAATATTCTCGTCCCTTCAAGCGCAATATTACTGGTGCCCGCCTTAATTTTGCAGACGGCGGCTCTGGGAATGAGCATAGGGGTTATCATAGCCTCGTGGACGGTTAAGTATCGCGATTTGGGGGTGCTTATTTCATTTGCGCTACAGCTTTGGATGTACGCTACTCCGGTTGTGTATCCGCTTTCGGTTACCGGCAGGCTTGAAAGGCTCATACTTATGCTTAATCCCATGTCGCCGATCATTGAGGCTTTCCGTTATGCCTTTATGGGGGTGGGGGAATTTAGCCCCGCCTTTTTATCAATCAGCGGATTTGTTACCGTTATAATGGCGGCCGTGGCGATTCCGGTGTTCAACCGGGCGGAAAAAACAAGCGTGGACACAATATAATACTACTCCGCGATACAGGCGATAAAGGCAAGAGTATGAATAGGCTCTGCTTAACCGGCAAACAATATACCCGGAATAATATAAAACAGAGTGTTACGGAGCCAAAATGAAAAGCAATGATAAATACAGAAACCTGATGCGGCTTGGATTATCAGTAATCGCGCTTTTAATTATGGTGACGGTCTGGGCGGTGTTCTGGCTGAGGTTTTATGCTGAGGATATCCTGGTGCCATTCTACATGCGGGGAAATTTGCTGCTGTTTTTCATATACGGCGTATTGCAGGCGCTGTTTAACAGCTTTTATGGCGGCTACCGCATAGGCTACTACAAGCGGGAGAATGTGATATACTCGGCGTGCCTCGCGCTTGTGCTGTGCAATTGTGTCACATATCTGCAAATATGCCTTATAGGATATTCTATTATGAATCCCTTGCCTATTATATTTATGTCAACGCTTCAAGGGATTGTAATATTCGCGTGGACCCTCTTCGCCCACGCCTGCTATATGAAGGCCTTTCCGCCCCGCAAAATGCTGCTCGTATATGGCGGCGAAAAGCTTGCCGATGATCTTTTGCGCAAGATGAAGGCCTATCCGGAACGGTTCGATATACATGAAGCCATACGGATAGACGAGGGCTTTGAAAAAATACGCAAAAAAGCGCGGGAATACGAAAGCGTCGTGCTATGCGATATCCCTTCGGCAAAGCGCAACCGGCTTCTTAAGCTATGCCTCGAGGGGGGGATAAGAACATACATTACCCCCAAAATATCCGATATAGTAATGCGGGGCTCGGTTGAAATAGACCTTTTCGACACACCGCTGCTTCTTAGCCGAAATACGGGCCTGAACTTTGAGCAACGGATATTGAAGCGAATAACGGATATCGTTTTCGCCGCACTTGGTCTTTTACTGCTTTCGCCCCTTATGCTACTGATTTGCGCCGCTATAAAGCTTTATGACGGGGGAAGGATCATATACAGCCAAAAGCGTTTGACCGAAAACGGCAGGGAGTTTTTGCTCTTTAAATTTCGCAGCATGATAGAGGAAGCGGAGGAAAACGGCGCGCAGCTTTCTACAATGAAGGACAAAAGAATAACGCCTGTGGGGAGGCTTATAAGATCTGTTCGCCTTGACGAATTGCCGCAGCTGTGGAACGTAATAAAAGGGGAGATGAGCATTGTGGGCCCGCGGCCTGAGCGCCCTGAAATTGCCGAGAAACAGATGCGAGAGCTGCCGGAATTCCGCTACAGATTAAAAGCAAGGGCGGGGCTTACGGGGCTTGCGCAGGTGACCGGGCGCTACGATACCACCGCCTACGACAAGCTGAGGATGGATTTAATGTATATCATGGGCTACTCACTTTTAGGCGATTTTAAGCTGATGCTGATGACTCTGAAAACACTGTTCATGAAGAATAGCTCCCAGGGGGTGGCGGATACCAGAGGAGACTTGCCGCTCAAGGACTATAAGCCGGCGAGCGAATCGCCCGAAACGGGACAGGCTTTATAAAAATTCACTATAAAAATTCAGCTATAGCTTTTTCAATCACAAGCCGCTGAGCGCTCTCGCCAAATAAACAAAGCCGGCATGTTTCGCCGCGAATTTCTCTTTTGGCCGTAATAATTCCCGCCTCCTCGCCCTTGCGTGTCGCTACCTTAAACCCGCAGTCGGCCCGCAGATACCCCTCGCCGATCAGCAAAGCGTTAATTTTAGCCCCGGTAGTTTTCTTAAGCCCGCGCTGTATAAGGGCGACGTTGACGCGATCCGCAATGGCGCTGACCGTGACCGCCTCATCCGAGACAATAATCTCATCAGCCATATCCGGCTCCGCTGCGGCGTCCGCTGCGGCCGGGGAAGCGTCCGCCTGCGGGAGTTCATACTTGCTTATCACGCGCAAAAACTCCTCGCCGTACCGCTCGAGCTTTACCTGCCCAACCCCCGCAACCTGGAGGAACTCCTCGTTATCGGACGGAAGCTTTAAGCACATATCGGCAAGCGCGCTGTCGGGGAAGACCACATAGGCGGGAACTCCCTGCCTTTTGGCAATCTCCGTGCGCAGAGCGGCGAGCCGCTCGAAAAGCCCACTGTCCATCGGCCGCCCGGGCGTATTCTGCGTAGGCTCGCGCCGCATTTTGCGGGCGGCTCTTTCGACCTCGCGGGGAAGCCTCATCTCAACCGTGAGCTCTCCGCGCAGCACCCTGACCGCGTCCTCGCCAAGTAAAAGCACCGGATACTCGCCGCCGCCGATCCGCAGAAAATCCCTTTGCACAAGGTGGCCGACTATGTCCCTGAGCCTATTCTCAGACTCATCGCAGATGCCGTAGGTAGACAGATTGTCCAGCCCCAGCCGGGAAATTCTCTCGCTCTTTACGCCGCGCAAAACCTCGATTACCATTTTTGCGCCAAAACGTTCCCCCATCCGCTTTACGCAGGAAAGAATCTTTCGGGCCGTAACGGTTATGTCGGCGGGCGCAATACTGTCGAGGCAGCTTGAGCAGTTATCGCAGCGGTATGGGGGCTTTTCGCCGAAGTACTTAAGTATGCAGCCGCGCAGGCAGTCTCCGGTGCGGCAGTAAAAGGTCATCTCCCGCAGCCTTTTTCGGTCCCGCTCTTTTATGAGAGGATCGCTCTCGT
>JAITVF010000003.1 GCA_031285945.1 Oscillospiraceae bacterium | reverse complement strand
CAAAAGACCGCTCTCTATAGCCTCGAGCCCTACCCCGGTGCCGTCCACCCCTACCAGCACAAAGGGCTGGCGGTATTCCCCCGCGGAGCGGGGGCTGAAGATATTTTCCTCCAGCAGGTAATCGATTGCGCCGAGGGCCATGTCGTCGTTGTTGGAAAAAACCAGCTCGATCTCTTCGCCGAACCGGCCGTAAAGCCGCTCCATGGCCCCGGCGCCCTCCCTGCGAACCCAGTCGGCCACCTCAACCGCCAGAACCTCCGCCGAGTAGCCCAGCTCTTGCAGGCGGCTCACGCAGTGCTCGGTGCGTTTTTCAGCGTCCTGATGCCCCTGTTCCCCTTTTATAATTACAAGCTGAATCACACCGTCCGCGTTTTTGTCGTAAGTCCCGCCCAAAAAAGATCCGAACAGCCCGGCCACCATATCGGCCTGCTTTTTTCCCAGGCTATCCGCCGCCGCGCCCACGTAGTGAACCTTCTCGCCCGCAAGAGCGTCCCCGGCGGGCTCGCGGTTAAAAAAGATAACGCCGGCGCCCTCGGCGGCGCACTTTTCCACAATGGCGCTGCACGCGAGGCGATCAACCGCGTTAACTACCAGGAGATCGGCGCCGGAATCAAGCAGCTCCACTATCTGCTGATTCTGTACCGCCTGAGAATTCTCGGCGTCCCTGATCTTGATAGGAACGCCAAAGGAAGCGTTAGCCTCGATCGCAGCCATCGTCTCGGCTATAAATGTGTCGTCGCTGTCATAAATCAAAAAGGCGACTTCCGCCCCCTCTTTCGCGCAGCCCGACAACACGGCGCTTAAAAATAGGGCCGCCGTCGCCGCGCAGGCGATAAGGCTTCTTTTTCTCATGAGGTAAGCGGCTCCTTTACCGTAATTTCCGTTCCCTCGTCCAGCCTGCTTTCTATACGCATTTCGGCGTTCCCGCCATAGTAGATCATAACCCGCTGATAGATGTTCTTTAAGCCCACGCTGTCGCTTACAACGCCGTCGGCGAAGGAGGCGTAAAGCCCCTCTATAGTCTGTGGGCGCATTCCGTAGCCGTTGTCGGAAACGGAAAGATAAAGCCATTCTCCCTCGCGTCTTGCGGATATAGTTATTTTACCCCGGTCAATTTTGTTCTTAAGCCCGTGGTAAATGGAGTTTTCTATAATCGGCTGCAATATGAGCTTCATTGTGAGACAGTCGAGCACCCCCTCGCCAATATCGAACTCGTAATCGAAGCAATCGGCGTAGCGTATGCTCTGAATAAGCAGGTAGCTGCGCGCGTGCTCAAGCTCGTCTCTAAGGGGTATTACCTCGCGATCCTTTGAGATGCTCAGGCGGAAGAGCCTCGCGAGGGAGACCACCATCTCCCCCGCTTCCCGGTTTTTGTTGTTCTCGATAAGCCAGACGGTCGAATCCAGGGTGTTATAAAGAAAATGGGGGTTGATCTGATTTTGCAGCGCCTTGAGCTCGGATTTGCGCTGAGCGTTCTGCTCGGCGATCAGCCTCTCCATCAGCTCGGCTATTTTTCGCATCATTTTGTTAAAGCGCAGGGTTAATGCCTGCACCTCCCGCGAGGCTATCAGGTCCACCTCCTCCATACGGAACCAGTCGGCCTTTTCCACCTTGCGCATGGCCTGCTCCAGCTGTTTCATTGGGGTTATAATCATCCTGGAGGCCGACCAGAACAAAAATATTCCCACCGTTAAAACCATAAAGGATACAAGCACGACTCTAATAAGAAAATCCCGCTCTATGGCCGCAAGCCCGTCTATATTTGTAAAGACGCAAATCCGCCACTTGGTATTGGAGAGGGTGTCGACAAAGACGTTCATATTGTGACCGCCCACCCTCGCCTCCTTAGAGCCAAGCACTATCTCCCGTAAGACCGCCGCTTCCTCAACCGCCTCCTTCTGGCCTGTCGAGGAATAGACTACGTTGTAATCAGAATCTATTATTGTGATGTGACCGCCCTCGCCAAGATTGGCTCTTCCGGCAAGCTCTATAAAGTTTTGAAAGCTTATCTCTATTTTAAGAACGCCCATGCTTCGGCCGTCCCATATCTGTATGGGCTTGCTTATATTTACCCGGTAATCGCCCTCTTCAACCGTATACGGCCCGGTAAATACATGGATTGTGGGGTCGTCCGCCGCCTTGGAAAACCAGTCGCTGGAGCGATAGTCGGCGGCGCTTTCCGCCTCCTGCCGGTCGGAGGAGGCTATGCAGACGCCGGTCGGGTAATCGTAAAGCGAAAGCTTTACGATATCGCTGTTTAAATGCACTATCTCGGCCAAAAAGGCCGAAAAGGCAAGCCGGCCCCCGTAGCGGGAGATATCGGTCCGGATTATATTGGAGGTTTCTATTACAGTTGCTATATACCGCTCGTAGTTGTACACTATCTGCCCGCTCAGCTCCCTGGTCTGGGTTCCAACCGCCTCCCTGGTGCTGTTCTGAAAGCTTGTAAAGGTAGCGAATACTATCGAAAATACCAGCGCAAGCACAATTGCAACGCAGGAAGCTATTATAATAAACCCCACCGACCTGCGGCGGAAATAATCCATAAACCGCCTCATGGCGCCGCGACCGGCTCACGTCCGCGATACTCCCTGGGCGAAAGGCCGGTGTACCGCTTAAAGCAGTGGCTGAAGTAATAGGGGTCCGAGTATCCCAGCTGCTCGGCCACCTCCACTATCTTGCCAGAGCCGCGAAGCAGCTCCCTGGCCCGCTCCATCCGCAGAGCGGTCAGGTGCCTTACAAAGGAGGTGCCCATCTTCTTTTTAAGAAGCGCGCTTATGTAGCTGACAGAAAAACCGATCTCGCCGGCAAGGGACTCAAAGCTTAGATCAGCGTCGCAATAATGAGCGTCCATATACGAGAGCACTTTGTGGAGGTTGCGCTCCATCCCTTCGACCAGCACCCCGTCGTTGAGGGTGCGAATCTCCCTGGAAAGCTCGCCGAAGAAGGCGAAGGCCTCGCCTGTAGTGCGTATCTCAAAGAGACGGCGGTAAATTCCCTCCTGGCCGCCATGGCTGAGGTATAGGCTGCCAAGGTCGTCGCAAGCCTTTATCAGAACGTTGAGTATCCCCGTGAGGGCGTAATAATACGAGCCCATTCCAACCCCCTCGAGAGTGTGGCGAAGCCCGCCCAGGACTGCTAAATATTCTTCCTCGGGGCGAAATCGCAGCAAATATCCAAGCTCTCTGACCGATTCATCGTCTATAAGCCGTATCTGCGAGGGGGTAGCCGTGTTGCCGTAGAAAAACGCCTTCCTGCCGCCCATCACGCTGCGGTACTCGAGTGCCCGCATGGCCTCGCGGCGCATTGTCGCAAAATTATGGTCCCGGTGCACGTTGCTTATTCCTACGCTCACCGAAACGTCTGAGTGGCGCAGTATGATCTTTTCGAGACGGCGCTCAATCTCGGAGGTATCGGGAAGAGTGTGGGATTTTATCATAAGGCAAAGCTTGTCGTACCGGCTGAAAAGCTCAAAATCCCAAAGGCTTCCCATCGCCTCCACCACAAGGCCGCGAATGGAGGGAAAGGCAAGCTCGTGGCGCTCCTCCCGTCCGGCCTGGGCCTCGTCTAGATCGAACAGGCAAAAGAGGAAAAACTCATAAGCCAAGTCTATCCTGTTGTATACAGGCTTTTTTTCGAGCTCGGGGGGAAGGCCGTTCATCCCCGAAAGGCGGCAGAGATCGTTTTCCCGGATAACGGGAAGGCTGCTGTGATAAAAATCCTCAAGCCTCGAAAGGCTCTCGGCGGTCACGTACTGCCCGTCCAGCGAAACGCGGGTCTTTTCAAGCAGGGCAGCTACGGCATCCGGGGTTATCGGCTTGCTCACAAAGCCCATAACCCCCAGATTGGCGGCTTCCCTTGCGTAGTCAAACTCGCTGTAGCCGGTTATTATTATAATCTTGCACAACGGCAGAACATCCCGAACCTTCTTTGAAAGCTCGATCCCGTTTATGTAGGGCACCCGTATATCGGTTATAATAAGGTCGGGATTGTCGGTAAGCACCGACTCGTAGGCGTCTACGCCGTTTTCGTACTCGGCCACCAGCTCAAAGGCTCCGCCCGCCCTTTCGATCATGCCGACCAGCCTTTTGCGAACATCCCGCTCGTCTTCCACAATTACAAGTCTGTACAAAACCAGACCCCTCCCTCCCCAGAATTCTATCCCAGCAGAGCTATAGCTGATTAGTATAAAATATCGATTACGATGCCGTGGTTCCCCGCCGCAACGCGGCATTTCCCCCGCCGAATGCGAGGGAAATATCAAAATTCCGGCCTGTTTGTTTAGCGGTAATAAGTGTTTTTCATGGGAAGCTTATCGCGAAACTCGCCGTCGAGCCTGTAATAGGCGCCCTGAATCGCCGGTGCGGTGGGGATGGTGGCAAGCTCCCCCAGCCCCTTGGCCCCGTGGGCCGCGCAAAGCCTCCCTTCCCCCGTTACAAAGACTGTTTCCATAACCGGCGCCTGTGGCGCGCGGATAAGTCCGAGGGTGCCGTATTTGGCCTTGGGAACGCCGCCCTCAACCGGAAAATCCTCGGTGAGCGCGTAGCCCATACCCATAATTATTCCGCCCTCGATCTGCCCCTGGGCCGATTTGGGGTTGACCACGGTTCCCGCGTCGTACGCCGCCGTTACCTTAACGAGCCTTCCCTCCGAGTCCAGCTCGGCCACCTGCGCAGCGTAGCCGTAGGCTACGTGGCTTACGGGGTTTTCCTTATCGCCGCCCATGGGGTCGGTGGCGGGCTTATATTCGCCGTAATACTCGCGGCCCTCGAGCTCGCTCAGTGCTGCGGGAAGAGCTTTTGCGCAAAGGCTTTTCGCCTGTGCCAAAAGCTTGTGGGCAGCCAGAACCGCGGCCTCGCCAGAAAACACCGTCTGGCGCGAGGCGGTGGTGGTGCCGGAGTTTGGGGTTCTCGCGGTATCCGGCGCTTCGACAAGAATATACTCCGGGGGAATATCAAGGGTCTCGCAAATAAGCTGTGTGAGCGCCGTGGCCATCCCCTGCCCTATGCAGGCGGCGCTCGACCTAACGTGGATTTTACCCTCCTCCACCGAGAGTATGCACCTGCCCGTATCGGGAACCCCCACACCCAAGCCCGCGTTTTTAAAGCAGGAGGCAATCCCGGTATGTGGCGAGGCCTCGTACGCCTCCTTTACTTCGAGAAGGCACTGGGCCATGGCGGTGGATTCATCGGCGATCTGGCCGTTGGGGAGCGTGTCTCCGGGGCGCACGGCGTTGCGAAAGCGTATCTCCCAAGGGGAAATTCCGACCATTTCGGCCAAAAGGTTGAGGCTGCACTCCATGGCAAAGGCGGACTGCGTCACCCCAAAGCCGCGAAAAGCCCCGGCCGGCGGGTTGTTGGTGTACACGGCCTTGCCGGTGATATCAATATTCTTAAAGCTGTAAGGCCCCCCGGCATGGGTGCAGGCGCGCTGAAGCACCGGCCCGCCAAGGCTCGCGTAGGCTCCGGTATCCGAGATAATCGTAGCCTTTACCGCCGTGAGTATACCGTTTTCGTCGCAGGCTACGGTAAAATCTATCTCCATGGCGTGGCGCTTTGGGTGGACGAGAAGGCTTTCGGCGCGGGAAAACAGCACCTTGACAGGACGCTTTAAAATAAACGCGCAGAGGGCGGCGTGGTGCTGAACGCTCATATCCTCCTTGCCGCCGAAGCCCCCGCCCACCAGCATCGATTTTACCCGCACCCTCTCAGGCGGGATTCCCAGCAGGCCGCTTATCTCCCGCCGCTCGTCGTATATCCCCTGCCCGCCGGTGTAAAGCAGAAGCCCTTCCTCCCCTTCGGGCGCCGCCACCGCGCACTCGGGCTCCATAAAGGCGTGCTCGGTAAAGGGGAGGGAGTAATGCCTTGTAACAACATGCCTCGCCTTCCCTATAGCCCCGTCAGCGTCGCCCCTCAACAGGGCCTGAAGGCTTAACAGATTTCCGTTTTCGTGAATTTTGGGCGCGTCCTCCAAGAGAGCCTGGGATGGCGAGGTCACTGGCGTAAGCTCCTCGTATTCGACCTCTA
Organism: Oscillospiraceae bacterium; assembly: GCA_031285945.1. Classification (GTDB taxonomy): domain Bacteria; phylum Bacillota; class Clostridia; order Oscillospirales; family Ruminococcaceae; genus WRAV01. Next base: position 4,784 of record JAITVF010000003.1, on the reverse strand, counting down.
TCAGAGATAGAACTTCCTCAAGGGCTTCCTTACTTTCCACAACCGCCAGGGCAACCGCGTCGCCCAGATACCGGGTTATGCCGCCCTCGGCGATTAAAGCGTCCCAGTCCTTTACGAGATGGCCGCACTTAATGTCTCCGGGAACGTCCTTAGCCGTAATAATCCGAATACAGCCGGGATGAGCCTCGGCTTTTTTTGTATCGATCGAAAGTATTCTCGCTCTGGGGTATTTTGAGCGCAGAGCCTTTGCCCACGCCATGCCGCCGAGCTCAATGTCGTCGGCATAAAGCCCGGAGCCGAGGATTTTTTCCACGGCGTCCAGCCTGAAGAAATCCTCCCCCAGCTTACCCGTAAACTCCCTTTTGGGAATAGGCGCGCCCCCCCGCAGGAGCCTTGCCGCCAGAAGTATCGCTTCCTCGATTTTTACGTAGCCGGTACAGCGGCAGATGTTGCCGCGAATAGCCTTTTTAACGTTGTCGGGTCCGGGGTCGGGGTTCTCGTCCAAAAGCCCCTTGGCGCTTATAACCATGCCGGGGATGCAAAACCCGCACTGCACCGCCCCCGCCGCCGCAAAGGCATAGGAGTACACCTCCTTTTCCCGGGGGGAAAGGCCCTCGACCGTTATCACGCTTTTGCCTTCAAGCTTATCGGTCAGGGGTATGCAGGCTCTTGTGGCCCTGCCGTCCAGGAGAACCATGCAGGTTCCGCAGGCCCCCTCGCCGCACCCCTCCTTAACAGAGGTAAGGCGCAGATCGTCGCGCAGGAAGCGTATAAGCTTTTTCCCGGCCCGGCACGAGGCGCTTTTGCCGTTTACGGTAAATGTGATCAAACCGTCCACTCCTAATCAAAATCAAAGAACACGGGGCTAAATAGCCCCGGCTCTATTATTACTCACGCGACGAAAGCTCGGGCAGCGACCGCCTGAGGAATTTCCCCCGACCTTTTAGCCCTGTAAAGCGTCCGTCACTTACAATAACCTCTCCCCTTGAGACCGTCGTCACCGGGTACCCCGTAAGCTCTAAGCCCTCGTACGGGGTATAATCGGTGTTTTCGTGAAGTCTTTCGAAGGTCATCGCGGTTTTGACGTCGGGATCTATAATTACCAGATCAGCGTCGCTCCCCGGGGCGATCACTCCCTTTTTGGGATAAAGTCCGAAAAGGCGCGCGGGATTGGCGCAGCACAGGGTCACAAGCCTTTCGGCCGTCATCCTGCCGGCCGCGACCTCCCGGAGCATCAGGGGGATTCTTGCCTCCACACCCGGCGCTCCGCCCGGAGCTTTGGTAAAGTCGTTTTTCCCCAGCTGCTTTTCTTTATAGTAGAAGAAGGGGCAGTGGTCTGTAGCTATGGCGTCGATCTCGCCGCCGTTTACGCCAGCCCACAGCGCCTCGAGATTTTCCCGCGGGCGAAGTGGCGGGCTCATAACGTACTTGAGCGAATCCTCCCTGAGATAACGGGCTTCGTCGAGCAATAAATACTGGGGGCAGGTCTCGGCAAAAATTCGCTTTTGCCCGCGCGCTCTCGCGCCGCGGATCGCTTCCAGCGACTGCTTGCAGGAAAGGTGCACGATATAAACGGGCGCGTCGCCCGCCATGCCGGCCAAGTAAAGCATACGGCTCACAGCCTCGGCCTCAGCCCCTGCCGGGCGGCTTTTCGCGTGCCATATGGGCGAGGTTTTACCCTCGGCCCGGTATTTTTCACGCAGGTACTCAACGGCGCCGTCGTTTTCGGCGTGGACGCAAAGCAGGATATTAAGGCCCGCGGCACAGTCCATAAGCCGCATGACCTCCCGGTCTGAAAGCTTTCCCCCATAGGTGAGGTAAAACTTGTGGCTGGTTATCCCTTCCACTGCAAGCTCTTGAATTTCGCTCAGAATATTATCGTCCACATGGTCGAAAACCCCGTGAAAGCCGTAATCTACGACCGCCCTTCCGCCCGCCAGACGGTGGTACTCCTCAACCTGACGGCGGATAGAGCATCCGGGCGGCCCGAAGGCCATGTGATCCACAATGGTGGTAGTGCCGCCAAAGGCGGCCGCGACCGTACCTGTGTAGAAGTCGTCGGTCGCGCGGACGCTCCCGAGATCGAGATCCATGTGGGTGTGAACGTCGACACCGCCGGGAATTATGAGCTTGCCGCCCGCGTCGATTACCTCTTCGTTCTCGCCCGGATAAAGGGAGGGCCCGGTTTCCCGGACCAGCTCGCCTTCTATGCGGATATCAGCTTTTCGAACCCCGTCCTCATTGACGACAAGTCCGTTCTTAACAAGCATGTGGGTCACCCTCTAAGCGTGTATGACTGTTCCTGTTTTACCCGAGAGTCCGTCGCCTGCCTTTGAAAGCATTGTTATAAGGGCGCGTCTTCCCGGGCCAGACCTTACGAACTGCACCGCGGCCTCAACCTTGGGAAGCATCGAGCCCTTGGCGAAATGCCCCTCGGCAACGTAGCGCTCGGCCTCTTCGATTGAAAGCTCGCTGAGCCATTCCTGTTCAGGGGTGCCGAAACGAATCGCAACCTTTTCTACGGCCGTGAGTATTACCAGCATATCGGCCTCAAGTATTTCGGCAAGCTTAGCGCTGGCAAAGTCCTTGTCTATTACGGCGGAAGCGCCCTCAAGCCCGTTGCCGCCCGTACTGCGCACGGGGATTCCGCCGCCGCCCACAGCTATAGGTACCTGGCCCGACTCCAGCAGAGCTCTTACCGCTTCGCTTTCAACAACGCCCACAGGCCGCGGGGAAGCGACCACCCTGCGCCAGCCGCGTCCGGCGTCCTCCATCATGTCGAAGCCCTGCTTCGACATTTCGGCGGCTTCCTCCTCGGTATAAAAAGAGCCTATGGGCTTGGTGGGATTTTTAAACGCGGGGTCGTTTTCGTCCACCAGCACCTGGGTGACTATTGTAGCCACCGTCTTATCTATTCCGCGGTTAAGCAGCTCCTCGCGCAGGCAGTTTTGCAGGTCGTTTCCGATATAGCCCTGGCTCATCGCCACGCATACCGACATTGGAATCATCGGGGTTTTTGCCTCTGTTTTTGAGGCCGCCTCAAAGGCAAGATTGATCATTCCCACCTGCGGGCCGTTGCCGTGGGTTATAACAAGCTGGTTGCCCTCTTCTATGAGGTCGGCGATCACCTTAGCGGTGCTCTTTACGGCTATCATCTGCTCTTCGAGGTTGTTGCCCAGGGCGTTGCCGCCCAGCGCCAGTACGATTCGTTTCATTGGTATTCGCTCCCCTTTATCTCACTTGACGCGCGCTGTTGTTACTCGCCAGCGCCGAGAGCGCCGAGGCGGGGTCCTTGCACTTAGCAAGAAAAATCATAGCCGCTATAATATATGGCTTAAAGCCCGCCTCTTTATAAAGCGGCTTGCGGTAGCGGTCGAAGACTGAGCCGTCCACCTCGCCCTCCTTGCAGCTTACTCCGGTTATGTCGGCGGGCAGGCAGTGCATGTAAAGGGCGTCGCCGCCTTTTGTGAGCCTCATCATCTCCTCGGTGCAGGCCCAGTCCTTATGGCCCGCGTTCTGGGAAAGAAGCTCCTTTTCCAGCGCCCTGATACCCGCGTCGTCCCCCTCCGCGTAAAGGTTCGTGCGCTTTTCCATGGCCGCGAAGGGCGCCCAGCTCTTGGGGTAAACTATGTCGGCGTCCTTAAAGGCCTCGGCCATGCTGTTAGTCCTGGTAAAGGACCCGCCGGCTCCCGCGGCATTTTTTGCGGCCACCCCCTCAACATCGGCCATGACCTCGTAGCCCTCGGGGTGAGCGAGGCAGACGTCCATTCCAAAGCGGGTCATCAGTCCAATTATGCCCTGTGGAACCGAAAGCGGCTTGCCGTAAGATGGGGAGTAGGCCCAGGACATGGCTATCTTTTTGCCCTTAAGATTCTCCACCCCGCCAAAATGATGGATTACATGGAGCATATCGGCCAGAGACTGCGTGGGGTGGTCGATATCGCACTGAAGGTTTACAAGGGTGGGACGCTGCTCGAGAACCCCCTCCTCGCAGCCCTGCTGCACCGCCTGCGCGACCTCCCGCATATAGGCGTTGCCTTTGCCTATATACATATCGTCGCGTATGCCGATTACGTCGGCCATAAAGGAAATCATATTGGCGGTTTCCCGCACCGTTTCGCCGTGGGCGATCTGGCTCTTTCCCTCGTCCAGGTCCTGAACCTCAAGCCCCAAAAGGTTTGCGGCCGAGGCGAAGGAAAACCGGGTGCGCGTAGAGTTGTCCCTAAAGAGGCTTACCGCGAGGCCGCTGTCGAAAATTCTCGCGGAGATGTTGTTCTCCCGCAGGTGACGCAGCGCGTCGGCTACGGCGAAAAGCGCCGCGATCTCATCGTCGGTCTTCTCCCAGGTCAGGAAAAAATCGTTTTGGTACATTTTATCAGTCTTGAGCTTTTCGAGCCTGTGTGTAAAATAATCAATATTCATGGCAAGGTCTCCGCCTTTCTTAAGATTAATAACCCGCGAGTACGGGTTCTAAGATTATTTACAGGTTATTCGTATAAACAGAGGGCAGGGCGGCAAAAACGGCCGCGCAGGTTACAAGATCCTGCTTCCAGGTCTTCTCATTTGGGGCGTGAGCCTGTGCCTCGGCGCCGGGGCCCATGCCTATGCAGGGGATGCCGTTGCGACCCATGATGGTAACCCCGTTGGTTGAAAAGGTCCATTTGTCGGTCAGGGGGCGGGCGCGCCTTGCCTCAAGGGTTTCGGGCGCTCCCATCCGCTCGCCGCCGTAAAGGCCCCTGTGGGCTTCTTCCATGGCGCGGGTTATGGGGTGATCCTCGGGTATG
>JAITVF010000092.1 GCA_031285945.1 Oscillospiraceae bacterium | reverse complement strand
AGTAATATTATAAAAGCATTTTATTTGCGGATTAGTATAAGCGCTTGCTTTTCTGATATTCAGGGCAATAGCGATAAATAATAACCGGCTTAAGACCGCCTCTTATCAAGTAGCGGTGTAACGCTCCAGAAAGCGCTTGACGCGCTCGCTGGAGGGGTTATCCAGCACCTGCGAGGGCGGGCCGTATTCGACTGCCTGACCCTCGTCCATAAAGAGAACGGAGTCGGAAACCTCCTTGGCAAACTGCATTTCGTGGGTTACTATTATCATAGTGGTTTTCTGCTCGGCCAGGGAGCGAATGACCCGGAGCACCTCGCCGGTGAGCTCGGGGTCGAGGGCGGAGGTGGGCTCGTCGAAGCAGAGGATGTCGGGGCCCATGGCGAGGGCTCTCGCAATGGCCACCCGCTGCTGTTGTCCCCCCGAAAGCTGGTGCGGATACAAATCCCGCTTTGAGAAAAGCCCTATCTGGTCTAGAAGCCGTATACCATCCCCGCGTATTTCCTCAAGGATGCGCTTTTTGTCAGACTTGTAATCGGGCAGCCTCATGGCCGCGAGCTCCCTGGCAAGTACGACATTCTCGAGCGCGGTATAGTGGGGAAACAGATGAAACGCCTGAAAAACAAGCCCGAAGTGAAGGCGCTTTTCGCGTATATCCCTCTCGCTGTAGCCGCCCGAATCGGCGCTGTCAAAAAGGAGCTCTCCGCGCACGGTAATACGTCCGCCGTCGGGTCGCTCCAAAAAGTTCAGGCAGCGCAAAAGAGTAGTCTTTCCGCTTCCCGACGAGCCTATGATGGCGAGAGTGCGGCCCTCCTCCAGCGAAAAGCTTATACCGCGCAGAACCGTTGTCTCGCCGAACCGCTTCTCAATGCGATCCGCCTGCAAGAATACCATGTTATACTCCTACACCCTGAAATATCCGAGCTTTCTTTCCGTATAGCCAAAGAGCAGGGTGAGAAGCCCCACAAACAAAAGATAAAAGGCGCCGGTATAGAAAAGCGGCCAAATAAGCGCCTGGCTGCTCGCAAAGTTTTCGGCCACCTTAAGGATTTCCACCACCATTATAACCCTGGCGAGGGCGGTGTCCTTTACGAGAGTTATGATCTCGTTGGACATAGGCGCCATTATGCGCTTGATAACCTGCAAAAGTATCACGCGGAAGAATATCTGGGGCCGGGTCATACCCAGCACCTGACCCGCTTCAAACTGGCTGCGGGAAACGCTTTCGATTCCGCCTCGGTAAATCTCGCTGAAATAACAGGCGTAGTTTATGGAAAACGCAATTATGGCCGTGCCGAATCTGGATGAGACGGGCTGTCCGAGCAGGAAGCCCGGTACGTAAAATATGATGAATATTTGCAGCATCAGGGGTATTCCCCGTATGATCCAGACAAATACCCGGACAAAGTACCGCAGCGGCCGGAATCCGGACATAGACCCAAACGCGATTACAAGGCCCAGCGGCAGCGAAAAAAGCAGCGTGAGCGCAAAGACAAGAAATGTGGTGCGAAATCCCTCTAAAAGCTGAACGGTAACGCTGAACAAGCTCATAAGGCCACCACCGTTTCCCGGATTGGGCGCTTTTCCCCCGCCTGGGGCGAGGGAAAAGCGCCCTTACACTTAGAATATTTATTCACAGTCGAGGCACTGCCACGGCATGGCCTTAGCCCGCGAAAGAGGTGTCGAGCTGCAAAGAGTTCTCAAGCCCGTACTTCTCTGCGAGCTCGGCGAGCTTGCCGTTATCGCTTAGGGTCTTCATAGCTCCGTTGACCTTTTCGGTGAGGTCGCTGCCCTTTTTAAAGCCGACGGCGTAAACCTCGGACGGGAGCTCGATCCCGGCGATGGCAAGATCGGAATAATCGCCCGAGCCCGCGAGCTCTTTGGCGAGAAGGATATCTACAACCGCAAAATCTACCGCGCCCGACTTGACCTCGATAAAGGTGTTGACCTGTGCGGCGGAATCGACAACCGCGCCCGCCTCGCCTACAGCCTCAACCGCGAAGGTTTCGCCCGCCGAGCCCTTTTCGGCCGCCGCGGTCTTGCCGGCAAGAGACTCAGCAGAGGCAAATTCACCCGCGCGCTCAGCCTTTATGACCACGCACTGCTGGTTGAGCATGTAGCTGTAGCTGAAATCCACATACTCGCTGCGGGATTTTCCGGTGTCGGTTTCTACGGTATTGGCGGTGAAGCCGTTCCATATGCAGTTGATCGTTCCGGCCTCAAGCTCAGAGTATTTGCTGCCCCACTCAATCTCCTGATACTCTACCTTCATACCGAGCTCCTGGGCCACAAGGGCCGCGAACTCGGTGTCGAACCCGGTCCAGTTGCCGCTGCCGTCGCGATAGTTCATCGGCTCGTAGGCGGTTATGCCGCAGACCAGCTTAGAGTCGCCGGAGCCGCCGGAGCAGGATGCCAGGGACACGACCATACCAATAAGCAGAACGCCTGTAAGGGCAAGAGAGATAATGCGTTTCATTATAGTCAAACTCCTTTTTATATGTCTGTATGCCTGTAGCCTTGTGAAGACTGCTTCACTATGATAGCACACTAAAGCAGCCTGGTCAACAACAATCCCCCGGGCGCGCACATAAGCCGGGGGATTGTATTTTACCGGCGCCTGGCTTTATAAAACGGCAACTTTTTTGCGTGACACATACGCGCCCTCATGGCTCAAAAGCTTACGCTTGACCTCGATTCCGGCCGCATAGCCAGTCAGGCTGCCGTTCGCCCCCACGACCCGGTGGCAGGGTATTATGATAGAAATGGGATTGTGCCCCACAGCCCCGCCCACCGCCTGAGCCGACATGCTTTCACGGTTGATTTTTTGCGCTATCCTTTTAGCGATATCGCCGTAGGTTATCACCTCGCCGTAGGGAATAGAGCACAGAATATCCCATACTCCGGCGCGGAACTCCCCGCCCGCCGGGGCTAAGGGGAGCTCTGAGGCTGCGGGCTTTAATCCGGCAAAGTATCGGCCCAGCCAGTTTTTTGCCGCCGTGAAAACCGGCAGGGCATCGTTTTTCGGCATGGCTCCATAAATGGCGGAGCCGTGATATTTTTGCCCGTCTATCCAAAGACCTGTGAGGCTTTCGCCGTCCGAGGCAAGGGTAAGCCCCCCAACCGGCGAGGAATATTCCGTTATACAGTACATAATTACGCTTACTCCCTCAATGCGTTTTCGCCGTACCGTTCGGTAGCCATGCCTGCGGGTGGCAACCGCCGGATATGGCCGATAGAGCAATGCGCGCCATACGGCATCGAATTTCCGGTTATTTTGGCGCATTGCTCTAATAATACTACCCCGCATTTAAAATACTTCTTTCTATTGCTTCCCCCGCCTCTGGCGGGGGAAGCAATAGAGGAATATTATAAAAGCATTTTATTTGCAGATTTTTGCAGATTAATATAAGGATTTAAAAAGCAGCAAACGGTGAGTATAGCGCGATTAACTTAAAAACTGGCCAATCTCTCGGGCCTGTTTTGCGCTGCGCCATCTGCCAAACCTATAATACCAGACCGGCAGCAGGCGCGCAACGGCTGAGAAACGGTTCCCGCCCCCCATTTACGGGCGAGAAGCGCATCACAGTACATCTATGTGGGATCACACAGCAGAAATTTACGCAAAAAGCAGTCATATAAATACACAATTGTTAATATTATTTTGCGGCATTAAGGCAATTGTCACAAATATAGAATAATTATTTCATGCTTACATACAATCTTGAAAGTTTTTATTGACAAGCGCGCCCCGCATCGATTTTTTTTGGTTCCGGGGCCTCCGGCATAGTGGCGCTGGACGCCTACCAGAAGTTTATACGCATTGGTAAGACATGCAACGCCACGCAGGATGCCCATATACAAATCACGCTGGTTTCAAATATGCACCACGGCGATGTTGCGGTAGCCATCTCCTACTCCGGCAAAACGAAAGACTCTTTGGAAACCGCCGCCGCCGCAAAGGCTCGCGGCGCCTTTGTGATCGCAATCACAAAATATGGCAGTGATAACCCGCTGGCCGCTATGGCCGATATTGTTTTGCACACGACCTCCCCAGAGGCGCAGTACCGCAGCGGCGCTACAAGCTCGCGTATCGCGCAGCTCACCATCGTTGATATCTTATTTGCCGGAACCGCAAGCCGCAATATTGAAGTATATAACGAAAACTTGAAAAGCTCTTATAAACACGCAGCTATGAAACGACTGCCCTAAACCCAGTTTTTTGCCGTTCCCTTTTTTCTTCTTTTGTAAAATCCAAATGATGTAGCAAATGCAATGGAGCATGACGCTCTCTTTGCTATGATTTAAGAAGAAGTCTTTCTGTGAAATAGTGCCATAGATTGGATTAAGGGGGCTAACAGCTCCCCTTAATTTATGATATACTAGTTTAGGGTGATAGAATGAAATTCAGATTCTGTGGTTTTATCTGTGCCATGACAATGCTATCCAGCTGCGCCACATCAATTTCCGTCGAAGATATCAGTTCACAGGCACAGGGTTCAAATGTGCCTGACAGTGCCACCATAATATCGAGTGCGGAATCTTCATTGGAAGAATCTGCTGAAGAAACGTTTTCCGCATTCTATGAAGGTTTGGATGAGGAACTCTGCGTGGATTATTATCTTACCCCAACGATGGGGTTTAGCAGCGTAGAAAAGCTCGAAAAATGGATTGATGATTTTGAGAATGGGAGGCCGGGAACACTCTATATCCGGCATTTTGACTTGACAAATCAAGCGTCTGTTTGGGCGTTGGAAAGTTTCGGCGGCGGACAAAAATACCTGCTTACGTTGTTCACA
>JAITVF010000060.1 GCA_031285945.1 Oscillospiraceae bacterium | reverse complement strand
TTAAATACCCGCATGGCCGAAAGGGCCGGAAAAATAACCAGAGCGGATATTAAAAGCGAGCCTACCAGGTTCATGGCAAGCACGATTATTACCGCGATAATCACCGAGAGAATCAGATTGTAAAGCTTTGTTTTGTTGCCGGTGGCGGAGGCAAAGTCGCTATCGAAGGTTATAGCGAATATATTGTGATAGAACAGGATAAAGACCGCTATGACAATCGCCGAAAGAACCGCGCAGAAAACGACCTCGGTAAGAGTCAGGGTGAGTATGGAGGTCGAGCCGAAAAGCGTGGCGCATACGTCTCCCGAAAGATTTTCAGAAGATGGGAAAAGATTCATTATAAGATAGCCGATCCCAAGGGTACCGACCGAAATCAGGGCTATGGCGGCGTCGCCCCTGATTTTTGCGCTCTGCCCCGCCCGCAGTATAAGAACCGCGCAGATAACGGTTACGGGAAGGACTAGCAGAAAATCGTTGGCAAGCTTTAAAGCGGTCGCGATTGCCATAGCCCCAAAGGCCACGTGGGAAAGCCCGTCCCCTATAAATGAAAACCTGCGCAGCACGAGGGTAACCCCCAGCAACGACGAGCATAGCGCTATGAGAACCCCCACGACCAGCGCGTAAACCACAAAGGGGTACTTAAGATATTCCGCAAGAGTTGCAATCGCCGCCATCAGCGCGGTCCCCCTTCCGGTCTGGAGAAGCTTTTCAAGGCTCCGCTTGCGAGATAATCAGAGGTTTTTCCAAAGAACAGTGAAGCGCCGATTCCTATATGCAGGATTAGGGAGGCGTATTTAACCGCCGCCGCAATGTCGTGGGAAATCATGACGACGCTGACCCCATCTTCGTTCAGGCCTTTTATAAGAGCATACATATCGTAGGACGCGGCGGGGTCGAGCCCCGCCGCAGGCTCGTCGAGAAGGAGTATCCTTCCCGCCGAGCAAAGGGCCCTCGCCAGAAGCACCCTTTGCTGCTGCCCCCCCGAAAGCTCCCTATAGCAGCGGCCGGCCAGGGAGGCTATACCGAGCCTTTCAAGATTATTCCTGGCCGCCCGCTTTTCGTCACGGCTGTAAAATGGGCGAAGGCCTCGCCGGTTGAGGCAGCCCGAGAGGACAACCTCGGTCACCGACGCGGGAAAATCCTTTTGTGCGGCGCTTTGCTGGGGCAGGTAGCCGATTTCGCGGGCCTTGAGCCCGTCGCCCATATCTATCCGGCCCGACAGCGGGGCGTTAAGCCCCAGCAATGTTTTCATAAGAGTGCTCTTGCCCGAGCCGTTTTCGCCGACCACGCACAGATAATCCCCTGCGCCGACCTCGAAGCTCAGGCCGGAAACCACGGTAGAGCCCTCGTAGCCGAGGCACAGCCCCGCGCAGGAAAGCAGCGGCATAAAGATCCTCCTCTTAATACTACTCCGCCTTGCAGGGCCAAAAAAATCCTCGCAAGTCTTAAAACGATTTTAATCGCGGAGTAGGATAAATTGCTATTTCGATTATTATGCCAGCGCTTCCTTGAGCGCCGCAAGATTATTTTCCATTATGGAAAGCCAGGTCACGCCTTCCTCAATCTCCTGAGGCGTCACCGACTGTATGGCGTCGAGAACAAAAATATCCTGATCCTTTGCTTTAGTATTGGCAATAATCGTCTGAGCTACAGACAGATCCGCGCTGTCGGTGACCACAACGCCGGAAAGGCCAAGCTCGTCCAGCTTATCGGCGAGAAAGGCGACCGTCTCAAAGCTGGCCTCGGTTTCGGCCGAGCAGCCGGGAAAGGCGGCGTAGTAGCTGAGTCCGTAATCGTCTGTCAGGTAGCGAAAGGGAAAACGGTCGCCAAAGAGCAGCGTTTTGGAGGAAGAGGCGCTCACGGCTTCGCGGTAGAGGGAATCGGCCGCCCGCAGCTTTTCGATATAGCTTGAAAGGTTATCGGCATATTCGTTGCCGTTTTTGGGGTCGAGCGCCGAAAGCTCCCCCGCTATGGCCGAGGAGAGGACCTCGGCGTTTTTAAAGGAAAGCCATATATGCTCGTCGTAAGCCTCTTCGCCCTCGCGGCTCTCCTCCTCGGCCGCCACTCCCTCAACGACCGCCTCGGGCTTTAAGCCTTCGCCCAGGGCTTCCATCAGGTTAAGAATCCTCATATCGGGGTTGGCGGCTTCACTGAGGGCGTCCGCGACCCAGGCGTCCGATTCGCCTCCCACATGTATGAAGAGATCGCAGGAGGATATCTTAACAATATCGGCGACGGAGGGCTGAAAGCTGTGTAGATCGGTGCCGTTGCCGACAAGCAGAGTGAGGTCAAGCTCATCGATCCTCTTTCCCAAAAGCTGCCGCGTCCAGTCGTAATGGGGGAAGACGGTGCAAACCACGCTAAGCCTGCCGCCCGCCGTCTCAGCGCGAATAGGCTGCCCGCAGCCCGAAAGGAGCAGGGCGGCACTAGCCGCTAAGGCCGCCGCGACCGCAAACGCTCTTTTCATATCCGGTCACCGCCTATATTCAGATTCTCTTTCTTGGCGCAGCGCCCGCATTTTCCGTAGAGCACGGTTTTAAGAACGTTTAACTCAAAGGCGTGCTCCTCGTAAAAGTGGCGGTAAATTTCGTCTAGGGCCCCGCATTCAAGGTGCTGGAGATTCCCGCAGGCTTCACATTTAAGATGCAAATGGCCGTGGCAGTCTTCCCTTGCTTCCACATACTGGTAGCAGGCGGCCGATACGCCGTCGGTAACAAACCTGCGCACCCGGCCCTCCTCCGCCAGCCGATCCAGGCAGCGGTATACGGTGGTGCGGCCTACGGGCTCTCCCCCGGCGTTAAGGCGCTCCGATATCTGCGCCGCGGTAAGGTGCGCGCCTCCGCTCGAAATCATATGGCGCAAAACGGCCTCGCGCTGTTTTGTGTTGTAGCTCCCCGCCCGTTTCATAATATACGCCCCCAACCGGAGTTAAGCCTATCTTCTAATATGAAACATGTTTTCATATTAGATCGCATTTTTATATTTTAGAAGATTTTACCTCAAAAGTCAATATGGAAACGCGTTCCAAATGCTGTGGGGCAAATATAGCGCGTAAAAACCCGCAAAGCCAAGAAACGCTTTGCGGGTTTTGTTTATGGGCGTAGTATTACGCCGCCGAAAGGCTGTTGAGCTCGTCGAGGCTTTTGATCTGGGTGAAATCCTCCGGAATATCAAATAGGGCTGTGTCGGCGGTTTCTAAGAATTCCTTTACTTCCATTACGATCTCCATCCCCTCGGCCGAGGTTGTTATAAAGGCGAGGCTTTCGCCGTCAAAGTAGTATCGGCTGGTTCCGCCCTCGGCGCCATACTCCTCGTAGGGGAGCTCGCGCCCCATAACGGTTCCCGTTCCCTCGCCCATATAGCTTATTACAGAGGCTATATCGGGAATTTCAAAGGAGTCGGGATCGAGCCCCGAGAGGGAAAGATCCATGTAGATTTTCTGATTGTCGAAAACAACAAGCGAAACGCTGTCCTTCACGACGATACGCATTCCCGCGTCCGGCATTTGAACCGCGTAGTTTTCGCCCTGCTGAACCGTTTTAGCCTCGGTGACAAGCTGCTGCGGCTCCTGCCCCTCCGCCCCGACCTCGGTCGTTATGGCGACCGTCATACTGTAATCTCCGTCGGCCATGGCGGTGATAACCTTTTCGGAGAGGGGTCCGTACACTCCGGGGGCGGCGCCCTGGAGAGACTCGGCAGGCTCGGAGGAAGACTCGGGGGCGGGGGAAGAGCAGCCAAAGATGGCGGCGGCAAGGCAGCAAATAAGGGCGAGGAGCGCTATAATACGTTTCATATCTGTTTCCTTTCAGGCTTTATTGCGCATCGGCTCCGCCGTTTTGTAAAGAAGCATCACGCGTATGTTATTCTAATACATTTTTTGATCAGTTGCAACCATCGCGCGCCTGTTTGAGAAAACTTATGCCAGGGCTTGCCTTATAAATAACCCACGTTAGTCATTTTGCCAAGTTTTGCGTCGTTTAAGCCCGTCGCCCTTGCCGGGTGTCAGCCAAGCTGAGTCTTACTCACACAAAATCATTCAAAATTTTAGGCAAAAACACGAGCGCTAACATTTATCAAACAAGCCCTAATCCGCGGGCGCCGCGTCCGCACGGGTATTGACAGTCTTACGCGCAGTATCTATACTGATACAGGAGCGGACAAAATATGATTGAACATAGGTTTAAGCTGTGATATACTGATATACAAAAGACTAATAACTACACGGGGGTTGCGTTTTGGCAAGGGATCGCATCATAATTAAGGGCGCGAGGGAGAACAACCTCAAGAATATTGATCTGGAGCTGCCGCGGGACAGGCTCATAGTTTTTACCGGGCTTTCGGGCTCGGGCAAATCGTCACTCGCCTTCGACACCATCTACGCAGACGGTCAGCGCCGCTATGTTGAGAGCCTTTCATCCTACGCGAGGATGTTTTTGGGGCAGATGCAAAAGCCTAAGGTAGATTCCATAGAGGGGCTTTCGCCCGCGGTTTCCATCGATCAGAAGACTACATCTAAAAACCCCAGGTCTACTGTGGGCACAGTAACCGAAATCTACGACTACCTGCGCCTTTTGTTCGCGCGGATAGGGGAGCCCCACTGCCCGGTATGCGGGCGCAAAATAGAGCAGCAGACCATAGATCAGATGGTAGAGCAGGTTATGGAGCTGCCGGAGGGCTCGCGCATTCAGATACTGGCCCCGGTGGTCAGGGGGCGCAAGGGCCAGCATATAAAGGAATTCGACGCCGCGCGGCGGGCGGGCTATGCACGCGTGCGGGTTAACGGCAGCCTCTACGATCTTTCGGAGGAAATAACCCTCGATAAAAACAAAAAGCACACCCTTGAAATTGTGGTTGACCGGCTGGTAGTAAAAGAGGAAGCCAGAACACGCCTGACCGATTCGCTCGAGACGGCCCTCGCCGCCGCGGGCGGGCTTGTGGGCGTTGACGTTGGCGAGGGTGAAGAGACGCTTACCTTCTCCCAGAACTACGCCTGCCCCGAGCACGGGGTAAGCGTGGAGGAGCTTGCGCCCAGGATGTTCTCTTTTAACAATCCCTTCGGCGCATGCCCCAAGTGCACAGGGCTTGGGATTTACCTCAAGGTCGACCCGGCCCTTATCATACCCAACAGATCTCTTTCCATCGCCGAGGGTGCGATCCGCGCCTCGGGCTGGTATTACGCCGACGGCGGCATTGCCCAAATGTACTACGAGGCCCTCTCGAGGCGGTATGGTTTTTCGCTCAGGGTGCCGGTCTCAGAGCTGCCGGAGGAGGTTATAGATATTCTTCTTTACGGCAACAACGGCGAAAAGCTCACCATGTACCGCGAGGGCTCTACAATGTCGGGCAGCTATACCTCCTCCTTCGAGGGGGTGGTTCATAATCTGGAGCGGAGGTATACCCAGACCGAAAGCGAGTGGATGCGTGAGGAGATCCGCGCCCACATGACCGAGCTGCCCTGCCCCGAATGCCACGGCGACCGCCTCAAAAAGGAATCGCTGGCGGTGCTGGTCAACGGTATGAATATTATAGAGTTTACCAGAATGAGCATAGACCAGGCGGTGGGCTTTACCAAAACCGCAAAGCTCACCGAGCGCCAAAAGTTAATAGGCGCCGAAATCTTTAAAGAAATCAACGACCGGCTCGCCTTCCTTCAGGGGGTGGGGCTTGGGTACCTTACCCTGCACCGCTCATCGGGAACCCTTTCGGGCGGGGAGAGCCAGCGCATCCGGCTGGCGACACAGATAGGCTCTTCTTTGGTAGGCGTTCTTTATATTCTGGATGAGCCCTCGATCGGCCTTCACCAAAAGGACAACCACAGGCTCATAGCCGCCCTTAAGAACCTGAGGGATATTGGCAACACCGTGATAGTTGTAGAGCACGACGAGGATACCATGTACGCCTCCGACTTTCTGGTGGATATCGGTCCCCTTGCGGGCGTCCACGGCGGCAAGGTGGTGGCGACCGGCACGGTCGAGGATATAAAGGCCTGCCCCGAATCTATAACGGGGCAGTACCTCTCGGGCAGAAGGAGCATCCCCGTCCCCGAAAAGCGCCGCAAGCCCAACGGTCACTGGCTTAAGATAAGGGGAGCACGGCAGAATAACCTCAAAAACCTGGACATAGCCTTCCCCTTAGGGGTTATGACGGCGGTTACCGGCGTCTCAGGCTCGGGAAAATCCACCCTTGTAAACGAAATACTCTACAAAACCCTTTCTCACCGGCTAAACCGGGCGAGAACGCAGCCGGGCGCCCACGACGTTATAGAGGGGATCGAATACCTGGATAAGGTCATCAGCATAGACCAGAGCCCAATCGGGCGGACGCCCCGCTCCAACCCGGCGACCTACTCGGGCACCTTTACCGATATTCGCAACGTATTCGCCCAGACTAACGCCGCCAAAATGCGGGGCTACGGGCCGGGCCGCTTCTCCTTCAACATAAAGGGGGGGCGGTGCGAGGCCTGCGAGGGGGACGGCATAATCAAGATAGAGATGCACTTCCTGCCCGACGTATTCGTCCCCTGCGAGGTTTGCAAGGGTAAAAGATACAACCGAGAGACGCTGGAGGTGAAATACAAGGGCAAAACCATCCACGACGTCCTGGAGATGACGGTGGAGGAAGGGCTCGCCTTTTTTGAAAACCACCAGAAGATTTACCGCCGTCTACGTACGCTCTACGACGTGGGTCTCGGCTATGTAAGGATCGGCCAGAGCTCCACAACCCTTTCGGGCGGAGAGGCCCAGCGGGTAAAGCTTGCGACCGAGCTTGCGAGAAGGCCGACCGGCAGGACGGTTTACATCCTGGACGAACCCACGACCGGGCTTCATTCCGCCGACGTTCATATGCTAATCGAGGTTTTGAGCCGCTTAGTGGACGGGGGCAACACCGTCATACTCATCGAGCACAACCTGGATGTTATAAAAACGGCCGACCACGTGATCGACCTCGGACCCGAGGGCGGGGATAAGGGCGGCGAGGTTGTGGCCGTCGGCACCCCCGAGCAGGTAACTGCGTGCCAGAGCTCCTACACCGGCCAGTATCTCAAAAAAGTTTTGAAAAAGCAATAAGCCTAGAATTTTAGCCTGAAATATGCTATAGTGTACCCATGCGCTACACTAACGGCCGACAGCCGCCCGGGGGGGTGTTTTTTTCGGTGAGAACCTTTCTTTATATCTTTTTGCTTTTTACAACCCTGCTGCGGCTTGGGGCCGTCATATACCTACAGCTTCAGCCCGCTACAAATCTGCCCGCTCCTGTTTACGCGGTAACCGCAGCCCTGGTTCTTTGCGGCGTGTTTTTGGCGGTAAAGCGATTTATAAGCGGCCTTAACCTGCGCAATTTTAGGTGGTTCTTTACCGCTCAGGCGGCGGCCTTTGCCTTTAATATAGCGTGGGTCGCCTGGACCTGCCCGCTTAGGATATCGCCGCTTGAAATGATTGTGACCGGAACGTTTCTGGATGTTATCGCGTCGGGAGCCGTGATCTGGACCTGCGCGCGCAGAATGAGGCGCGGGGTAGTTACCGTTGAGGGCCTGATATAATAGCCGCAAAGTCCGCGGCTATTATAATTTATGGCCCGCCTTACGGCGATGGCCAATTATATCATGTAAACATGATATAATAGCCGCAAAGTCCGCGGCTATTATAGTTTATGGCCCGCCTTACGGCGATGGCCAATTATATCATGTAAACATGATATAATAGCCGCAAAGTCCGCGGCTGTTATAATTTATGGGCCGAATTACGGCGATGGCCAATTATATCATGTAAAGATGATATAATAAAATACCCGGCATTGTGAAAGGAAGTCTTATCTTATGATTCGCCTTGCCATATTCGACATGGACGGTACCCTTCTCGACACCCTTGAGGATCTTAAGGAGGCGTGCAATTACTCGCTCGAGTGCTCTGGCTATCCCCGGCGCTCGCTGGAGGATGTGAAAAGGCGAGTGGGCAGCGGGGCGCGGAATCTGGTCGCCGGCCTCGCGCCGGAGGAGTACGGGAACAACGGGGCGGTAATAGACCGGCTGCACGATGATTTTACCGCCTATTACTCAGAGCACGGCGAGGACAGCACAAAGCCCTATGACGGCACGGTTTCAATGCTGCGGGAATTAAAGAAGGCAGGGGTGCGCACAGCTATCCTCTCCAACAAGCCGGACAGGGCGGTGGGCGTTTTGGCGAACAGGTATTTCCCCGGACTTATCGACCTTGCTTACGGGCAAAGAATCGGCGTTCCCATCAAGCCGGATCCTGTTCCGTTATGGGATGTGATCGCCCACTTTGGTTTTGAAAGGCACGACTGCGCATATATAGGAGACAGCGAGGTCGATATTCAGACCGGACTCAACGCGGACGTGATGACTGTTGGCGTATCTTGGGGATTTCGCACAATCGATGAGCTTAATAAAGCTGGAGCAAGAGTAATTGCGCACAAAGCGGAGGAGCTTTTGTCGATTTTGATTGACAAATAGCGGGTCCCCGTATTATACTGTGATACAAACATAAAATACAGATAAAGGCGATGACAGGGACGGCTGCGTCCATAGTCCGCGCACAGAGAGCCGGTGGGTGGTGCGAACCGGCAGCGGACGGAGTGCAGGCATCACCCTGTAGCCCGGAACCGAACGCGCGTTAAAGCGCCGGTAGGCTTCCGCGCAAAGGCTGCGTTAAAGGCCGAGGATTTGACGGAATCCGCAATGAGTGGCGCGAAAGACCGATTCTTACGCGCAATTTGGGTGGTAACACGGGCTTTGCCCGTCCCATTGTATGGGACGGGTTTTTTTGCGCCCGTTAACGCAAAATAACAGCAAAAATATAATGGTGAAAGGAAGGCGTCAAAATGACAGAGCTGGATACAAAGATTATAGAGATAGCCGGAAGAATAAGGGAGATGCGTCTCATACTGGATATAAGCGAGGAACGTATGGCGCAGGTGACCGGCTCGACCCTTGAGGAGTACCGTGCGTCCGAGGCGGGTGTGAGCGACTTTTCATTTACCTTTCTACACCACTGCGCCGAGGAATTCGGTATCGACATGACCGAGCTTGTTACCGGGGAGCAACCCAAGCTGACGGCCTACACTGTGGTTCGCAAGGGCAAGGGGCTTCCCATTCGCCGCCGTCACGACCTTAACTATGAGCATCTTGCCTTTCGCCTGCGCGACAAGATGGCCGAGCCCTTCCTGGTGACCGCGCCTTGGTTCGAAGAGGAGCAGCATGAGCCTATGCGGCTTTCGAGCCACTCAGGCCAGGAGTTCGACTATGTCCTCACGGGCTCCATCGAGGTAGTAATAAACGGCCATACCGAAATACTCAGCGAGGGCGACACCATATACTACGATTCTCACTTTGAGCACGGCCTGCGGGCATACGGCGGTAAGGAATGCACATTTATCGCGGTGGTAATCAGGGACGGCGAAGACAATAAATAACGATTAAGTTTTCCGGGGGAATATAAAATGGAGCTTGCCAATTTTTACGAGAGATTTTGCGACGAAGCGTTTGACAAGAACGGAGTGCTCAAGTATTTCACGCCCATAGTGCCTGAAGGCTTTAACTTTGCCTATGACGTAGTGGACGAGATAGCCCGCGTGGAGCCGAACAGGCGCTGCCTTGTGTGGTGCAACGAAAAGGGTGAGGAAAGGCTCTTTACCTATGGCGAGATGAGGGAGCTCAGCGATAGGGCCGCTAATCTTTTTGCCGCTAACGGCGTTAAAAAGGGCGACTCCGTTATGCTGGTTTTAAAGCGCCACTACCAGTTCTGGTATGCGCTTATGGGGCTCCATAAGCTGGGGGCGGTGGGGATTCCCGCAACTAATCTTCTCACCGTCAAGGATTTTCTCTACCGCTTTGGCGCCGCCGGGATATCCTGCGTGCTGGCTACGACCGACGGTTCCGTTCAGGAGACCATGGAGGAGGCGATGGGGGAGTACGGCGGAATAAAGGCCAGATTTTCGGTAAAGGGCAAAAGGGACGGCTGGGTCGATTTTGACCAGGAGCTCTTAAAACAGCCGGGGAGCTTTGCACGGGCTTCCAACAGCGCCGAGGATCCGCTTTTGCTATACTTTACCTCCGGGACCACAGGGCAGCCAAAGATGGTCTGCCACGACCACAGCTATCCCATAGCTCACATTATAACCGCCAAATACTGGCAGAATGTCGAGCCGGACGGCCTTCACCTAACGGTATCGGAGACGGGCTGGGCAAAATCGGTTTGGGGCAAGCTTTACGGGCAGTGGCTCATGGCCGCCGCGGTCTTTGTATACGACTTTGATAAATTTGACGCGCCGGTTCTTTTAAAGATGATGGAAAAATACGGCGTAACCAGCTTTTGCGCGCCGCCCACCATCTACCGGTTCCTTATCAAGGGCGGGATGGAAAAGGGAAGCTTTGGAATGGTCAGGTACGCCGTGACAGCAGGCGAAGCCCTTAACCCCGAGGTTTACAACCGCTTTGAGGAGCTGACGGGGCTTAGGCTGATGGAGGCCTTCGGCCAGACCGAGACCACCGTACTCACCCTAAACCTGGTGGGCTCGACTCCAAAAGTTGGGTCGATGGGAAAGCCCTCGCCGCTTTACAGCATCGCCCTTCTTGACGAGGAGGGGAACGAGGTCGCGCCGGGTGAGGTAGGCGAGCTCTGCGTACGCATCCCCGAGGGAAAGAAGCAGAACGGGGTGTACG
>JAITVF010000021.1 GCA_031285945.1 Oscillospiraceae bacterium | reverse complement strand
ATCTCTATGGCCGACGCCGTTTTATTCGGCTGCGGGCTGGGAACCACCGAAAGAACAGCCCAGCTTTTGTCCCTTACCCTTAGGCGCGCCTCTCAGCCCGTAGTTATAGACGCCGATGGTCTAAACGCTCTTGGCGGGAATATACATTTACTGAAAGAAGCAAGGGCGCCCCTGATCCTGACCCCCCATCCCGGCGAGATGGCCCGCCTTTGCGGGCTAAGCGTGCGGGAAGTGCAGGCCAATCGGGCACAGATCGCCATCCGCTTTGCCTCCCACCACAAGGTCTGCCTGGTTTTAAAGGGCCACGGAACCCTTATAGCGGCGCCCGACGGCGGGCTTATCCTCAACGAGACGGGGGGGCCGGGGCTCGCCAGGGGGGGCAGCGGCGACCTGCTGGCCGGAATGATCGCTTCTCTGCTCGCTCAGGGGATGACTCCGCGCGCGGCCGCCGCCTGCGGAGCCTTCCTTCACGGAATGGCCGCCGACCGGACGGCGGAGCGCCTCTCGCAGACGGCTATGCTGCCCCGTGACGTTCTAGATGATCTCGCGGGGATTTTCGCGGAGTACGGGCGCTGACCCTGCCGGCCCGGGTTCCCTGCTCCTTTTATAGTCGATATCCCCACGGCAATTGTAATATTACTGCGCGATTAAAATGCTTTTTAAATATTACTCTATTGTTTCCCCCGCCAGAGGCGGGGGAAACAATAGAAAGAAGTATTTTAAATACGGAATAGTATCAAGACTTGGGGGATTTTAATCGCGCAGTAGTATAAAAAAGGAGTGCTGCTTTATGAAACGGGCCCTTATAATAATTTTTGCGCTTGCGCTTTTACTCCTGTCCGGCTGCGAATCCCTGCCGGGGGGTGACGCCTACGATGGGCGCCGGCTAATGAAAACCCTCTCGCCCCGCTATAAGACCGAGCTTGCCTGCGAGCTCGGCGAGCTTAAGGTATCGGCCAGTATCGACAGCTCCTCACCCGACTCCTGCACAATCGCGGTAAACGGCCCGGAGCATCTTTCGGGCTATACCTGGGAAATACGCGAGGAGGGCGCGCGGATAAGCTACCGCGGGCTTTCGGCCGCCCTTGACCCCACCGGCGCGGCCGCGGCCGCGCCGCTTTTTCAGGTGGTTTCGGCCCTTTCGGGGCTGCTGCGCCCCGGCCCAGACGAGCTTCCCGTACACGAAAACGGGTTGTGGACCATTCAAAGTCAAACGGACGCCGGCGGGGTTTTGCTTGCCCTTGACGAGGAAGGAGTGCCCGTGAAACTATTGCTTAAGGACGGCGCAATGGAAATAACCCTGCAAAACTTCGTATTTTTTTAGCCTAAAGCTCAACGCCCGGCTCCTGGAGCCGGGCTTATTTTTTTGCCTCGATTAGCCCTTTTATGGCCTTTACAATAACATGATAATGGGGGAAACCCGTGCTCTAGCCGCGGAAGGGCCGGCGCTTGACGCGCCGCGGATGAGGGAGGATTTTAATTAAATGCGGCGCGCATGATTATTGCACCGGCGTTTCGGCAACAATAAAAGTGCAAATCCTGAGCGGAGCGTGATCCAGGTGACCGTTAAAAGAGGAGATATCTACTACGCGGATCTGTCCCCCGTTGTCGGTTCCGAGCAGGGCGGTGTCAGGCCTGTGCTCATAGTGCAAAACGACGTTGGAAACAAGTTCAGCCCCACCGTGATAGCGGCGGCCATAACCAGTCAGAAGGACAAATCCCGGCTGCCCACTCACATCAGCCTGCCCCACGAGGAATGCGGCCTGTCGCGAGACAGCGTCGTGTTGCTTGAACAGATCCGCACCATCGACAAAAAACGTCTCAAAGAGAAGATGGGCCGCCTCGACACGGCGTCCATGAACGAGATCAACCGAGCGCTTTCCATCAGCTTCGGCCTTGCCTTGGACTGATGTGCCCTACTTCAGCGGCCTACATATGCCAATATCGTAGGCCGCAGCGAGCCGTTAGCAGGGACGGCCGCCCCAGGTCATCCGCGACTGTCGATGCCGACATTGAAATCGCGGTTGACTTGGGGCGGCCGTCCCTGCATATTCTTCAGCGGCTATGCCGCCTGTCTGGCCGAACGCTCTGTCAGCCTATAATACTTTTCTGCATTTCGTCAAGAGCGTGCTGGCGGCGCTCGTTTTTGGTTCGCAGCTGAGCCCTGAGCTTCTGGTCTGGGGTTTTCTGAATATGCTTTTGTGTGTTTATCATATTCTCCATTGTAAGAGCCATGTTGCGCCTGATTCTTTCTGCGTGATGCTCGACGGGAACGGGCATGGAAATCAACTCCTTTTCACCCACAGTATGGGAAGAAAAGGCCAAAACTATACACGCCCTCAGTTATCTAAAAAGCGCATCACGCTGGTCACGCGGCCCAGAATCACGACATCGTCCACTATTATTGGCTCCATCCCGCTGTTTTCGGGCTGTAGCCGGAAGTGCCCGTTCTCGCGGTAATATGTTTTCACCGTGGCCTCGTCCCCGATAAGCGCAACCACCATCTGGCCGTTTTGAGCCTCTGGAGTCCTCTCGACTATGACAATGTCTCCGGGAAGTATCGCGGCCTCGATCATGCTCTCCCCCTTAACCCGCAGGGCAAACAGCTCCTTGCCGCGAAGCTCCGGCGAAACGGGAATGTATCGCTCGATCTGTTCGGCGGCCAGTACAGGCCTGCCCGCGGCGACAACGCCTACAAGGGGAACCATAACGCTCCCCATTCCGGGCAGCTTTATGGCGCGGTTGAGGCCCTCGGTCATGCTTATGAGGCCGCGGTCGCACAGGGCCTTTAAGTCCGAGTGGACGGTAGAGGTCGACCGGACCGAGAGCTCCGCGCAGATTTCCCTTACGCTGGGGGGGCTGCCCTCCTCGATTCTGCTGACAACATAGCGGTATATCCGCTCCCTGCGATCATCGACTTTTCCCATAGAATCACCTCATAATTAATATTTCCCACCCAGAAATAATTCCTTTTACAATTTATCGTAGAATTAGTTAACCTTTATTTACAGTGCCTTAACAATAGTCCCCGATTATAGGGTATAATAAAGCCATGCCAGAACGGCGAGCCGCAACGCCGAAATGGCGACTGCTCTACCCTCCTCAAAACACACCTCAAACTAATCGGCGCGGGCCGCTGTACACTCGGTGTACGGCGGCTTTCGCTGTTCCGCCGTAAATCAGGGAACTATCAGCCCCACCTTTTTATAAACCTTTTCGAGGGTCCGTTTGGAGATTGCAAGCGCTTTTTCGGCGCCCTTTCTGTAGCATTCCCCTAAGTAAGCCTTATCTGCGTAAAGCCTCTCGCAGCGCTCCTGAAGGGGGCGCAGATGCTCGGCCACGGCCTCTCCCACCCTGAGCTTGAACTCGCCGTAGCCCTTTCCCGCAAATTCCGCCTCGGCCTGTTCTATCGTAAGATTCTCGACGGCGCAGTAGATGATCAAAAGATTGTTAACGCCGTCCTTTCCCTCTCGGAAGGCTACCTCGGTCTCAGAATCGGTCACGGCGCTCTTAAACTTTTTAATAATGGTCTCGGGCCTGTCGAGGACAGAAACGTAGGCTTTGGGGTTTATATCCGACTTTGACATCTTCTTTGTAGGCTCCTGAAGGCTCATCACCCGACCGGTGTCCTTGGGGATGAGGGGCTCGGGCACCGGAAAGGTGTCGCCGTATATGTTGTTAAAGCGTATGGCCGTATTTCGCGAAAGCTCCAGGTGCTGCTTCTGGTCGGCTCCTACCGGCACGGAGGCGGCTCGGTACAAAAGTATATCGGCCGCCATCAGAGCCGGGTAGTTAAAGAGCCCCGCGTTTATGTTTTCGGGATGAGCGCCCGACTTGTCCTTAAACTGGGTCATTCTGCCAAGCTCGCCGAAAGGAATATAGCAGTCGAGAACCCAGGTGAGCTCGGCGTGGGTGTGAACGTGGCTCTGTATAAACAGCACGCTCTTTTCGGGATCGATCCCGCAGGCGAGCAAAAGGGCAAGGGAACGCAGGGTGTTTTCCCTGAGCTCCCTAGGCTCCTGGCGCACGGTTAGGGAATGAAGATCCACCACGCTGTATACGCAACGGTAGTCGTCCTGAAGCCTGACCCAGTTTTTAAGGGCGCCCAGGTAATTGCCCAGGGTAAAGACCCCGGTGGGCTGAATCCCCGAAAAAACCACGGGCTTTTGTTCCGCAGGCTTTTGTTCCACAGTTAAATCCCCCTTTGGCTCTAATACTCTTTAAGCAGTTCCCCCATCAGGCCTATGCCTGTGACGATCTGCTCGTCTGAGGGGGCGGCGAAGGTCATACGCAGACAGTTGCTCACATGGGGCTGCCTGGCGAAAAAGCCTCCGCCCGGCACCGTGGCTACCTTCTTTTCCATTACGAGCCGCATAACAAATTCCGAGGCGTCTGTTATTCCAGGCAACGTAGCCCAAACAAACAAGCCGCCCTCTGGCCGTGAGAAGGTTATTTTATCCCCCGGCAGCCTGCCGAGCTCGCTGAGCATAAGGCCGCATTTGCGCTTATAAACCGGCGCTATGGCCTTTATGTGAGCGGTAAGGTCATACCCCGCAAGGAACCGGTAGCAGAGAAGCTGGCTTATCATGCCGGTGTGGACGTCTGTCGACTGCTTGCCCACGGTAAGCATACCCATAAGGGCCTTGGGCACGATGAAATACCCCACCCTGATCCCCGCCGAAAGAACCTTGGAGAAGGTCCGGTTGTAGAGAACCAGGCCTTCTTTGTCCATGGATTTTATGGTGGGCAGGGCTTCCCCCTCAAAGCGCAGGTCGCCGTAGGGGTCGTCCTCCAGAATGGGCACGTTATAGCGGACTGCCAGCTCGTACAGCCCCCTGCGGGTAGGAAGATCCATGGTATAGCCGGTGGGATTCTGAAAGTTGGGTATGGTGTAGATGAGCCGCACCCGCTTTTCTTCCTTAAGGGCCCGCTCGAGCCGGTTTAAATCAATCCCCGTTTCGGATACGGGAACACCCGCGAGATTTACGCCGTATGTTCTAAAGGTGTTAAGGCAGCCGGTGAAGGAGGGGTCCTCGCATATAACGGTATCCCCCTCGTCGCAGAGAACCTTGGCCGCCAGATCGACCGATTGGGTCGCGCCCGAGAGTATAAGTATATCGTCGTCGTCGGTAGTGCTCGAGTAATTGTCGGCCACATATTTCCGCAGCTCCTCGCGCAGCGGCGTATAGCCCTCGCTGACCGAGTATAGAAGAGCCTTCTCTACGTCCTCCTCCACGATTCTCGAGGTTATCTCCCTGATAGCCTCCACCGGAAGCGCCTCGGGAGAAGGGCTTCCCGCCGAGTAGGATATTACCCCCGGAACCGAAGCGTATTTGAAGAATTCGCGTATGGCCGAGGGCTTCATGTCCTTCATTTTTCGTGAGATGTAAAACTCCATAAAAGCGTATCCCCCTGTTAATATAATTATCATATCACAAAAAGAGCGTTTGTGCAACAAAAAAAGAACAAAATATCTATATTATTATTTATCCTGAAAGAGCGAGGTGTTAGAGTGCATGTAAACGCTGAGTACAAGCCCAAGCCCAAGGTAAAGGGAAATCACCGAGGTTCCGCCCGAGGATATAAGGGGCAGGGTGACGCCTATTACCGGCAGAAGGCCTATGGCCATTCCGAGGTTTATAAAGGTCTGGCCTATGAACATTGCGAATACCCCTACGCAGACGTTCCGGCCAACCGCGTCTTTGGCCACAGAGGAGTTAAAAAGAATCTTAAAGGCTATGGCGAGAAGAAGCAGGATTATGCCCAAACAGCCCATAAACCCGCTTGATTCCCCCACAAAGGCTATGATAAAGTCATTGTAAATTTCGGGCACCGATACGTGGCTGCCGTTTAAAATTCCGGTGCCCTGGAGCCCTCCTGTCCCCAGGGCCGCCGCCGTACGAGCCTGCTGATAGGCAAAGTCGGGGTCCATTTCGGGGTTAAGCACGATTAAGA
>JAITVF010000202.1 GCA_031285945.1 Oscillospiraceae bacterium | reverse complement strand
ACCGAGAATTTAACCTTTGCCGCGTTTGCGTCGGAGCCGAAAGCGCTGCGTTTGGCTACATTGAGCAATTCGGCCAGATAAAGGCGCTGATTTTCCTCAAGCTTTGCGGCGTAACCTGCGGCGGAAGAATCGCCCGAGGCCTCCGCGACCTTGTCAAGCTCAGCCTGCTTTACCTTTACGGTGATGTCCTTGGTCACGCCGCCGACCGTCATCTTCATAGTATAGGTTTCGTCGAGCATGGAATTTTCAAGCAGATCGGTGAGGTCGCCGATGCTTGCGCCCTTTACCTCGCCAGTATAGCCCATGGTGAAGGCGGTGTTCTTATTGGCGTTAAGGCCGAGCTCGGTAAAGGCGTCCACCGTGGTGCTGCTGTCAGATTTCGAAAAGTAGATCTCCTGATCGTTTTTGGATGAAACGAAGGAAAGGTTGTTGCCGGCGTCGATCTCGAAGGCGAGGCCGGAATTTTTGCCGAAGTTTGCTTCGATCTGCGCGTTGAGGCTGTCGACTATAGACTGCGGCATGGTCAGAGAGGAGCCGGTCTTGTTGAGCTCTTCTATATCCGCCGAGACGTCCAGCGAAAGGGTGACGGATTTTCCGCCCGCCGTCATCCTGAACTTGTGCTTGGAAAGATCGTTAAGGCTAACCGAGCTCAGACTGTCGAGATCGAGCAGCCCGGTCTGGCTCGCGTCGGAGTAGCTCATAACAGAGGCGAAGGAGTTGCCGCCCTCGGCGCCCATGACGGTGTTAAGGAAGTTGCCCTCAAGGTCGCGCATTACGATATTATTGCCCGCGCCCATTACCTTGGAGGTAAAGGTGAACTGCTCGCTGGCGGGGTCAAAGGCGACGCGGACCCCGGCGGTAGAGTTGTTGATTTTGTTCATGACAGCGTTCATCGACTCGTCGGAGCCAAAGGAGATGACTACGTCGTTGATAGATACCTTATAGTCCCCGCCCGAGACGTCGAGGCCGTGGCTGCCGAATATATCGGCGACGGTGTCGCTGGCGTTTATGCGGTTGCTCATGCCGGACTTAAGGCCCAACACGTCCGCGCTGTTGCGAACGGATACGGTGCTTGTGCCGCCAGAAAAGGAGACATTATACTTGCCGGCGTTCGCGGTTACGCTGGCGGTGATGTAGGGGTTATTGCCGGCTGAATCCTTAGTGCCGAAGGCGCTGTTTACAAGCCGCTGAAGCTCGGTGTTAAAAGCGGCGGCGTTGCCCTTGTACTGCTGTAGGGTATCGAGCTTAATGGTCTTTACGGTGCTGCCCATCTGGAGCTGAAGCGTCTTGTTAGCGAAATCGCCGGCCGAAAGATCCACCGACTCGCCGACGAGCTCGCTTGTGAATTTGTCGGAAACGAAGGTCTGGTTGGTGGCGAGCTGCTTTATGGCGTCCACCGAAAATGTGCCGGGGGCTGAGCTTGTTCCCGCCGAGACCGAAATCTTATCGGAGGAAGCCGTTCCCTCGTAGGTATTGAAGAAGGCCTGCATCTTAAGGCTGCTCGAGCCCGCCGCGCTGGTTATGTAGCTGCTCTGAAAACCGCGCAGGGTCGTGGCCACGCTGCGATAGGCGGTGGTTTTCCAGCCGAGCTGAGTTTTTGTCTGGTTTTGCTTCGCAAGCTTTGTGCGGGTGGCCATGGTCAGGGATTCAACCAGCTCGTCTGTGTTGAGGCCGCTGGCGAGGCCGCCCACGCCTTTGTTTTTTGAAGATAGCTGAGCGTAAAACCCAACAGAGCCTACACTTGCCATATTAAAATAACCTCCCGGAAGGCAAATATTGTATGGATAAATTGTCTCTGATATAGATATCGGCTGTGCCGAAAGAAAACTTAGCCTTATCAGTCGGCTTTTTCGCAAAAAAAACCGACTGAAAAAAATGTTTTAACAGTCAGCTTTTTTATGCTATGATAATTTTTTGATTACGGCTCCGGCAATCGATGTAAGAGGCAACTGCTCGGTTACCGCGCCAAGATTATAGGCGACCATCGGCATACCGTATACTATGCACGACTCCTGATCCTGGCCGATGGTGTGGGCGCCTTTCTTTTTCATTGTTAAAAGATGCTTGGCGCCGTCGGCCCCCATTCCGGTAAGAAGCACGCCCACCGCGTTTTTTCCGGCCGATTCGGCCACGCTCTCAAACAGAACGTCCACCGACGGGCAGTGGCCGCTTACCTTTTCGCCCGCAGTCAGGCGAACCGAATAGCCGCCCGGATCCCGTAGAATCCGCATCTGCCGATCGCCGCCGGGGGCTATAAGAGCAAGTCCCGCCGTCACCCGGTCGCCGTCGGCGGCCTCCCTAACCGAAATTTTGCAAATTTTATTCAGGCGATCTGCGTACATTTTCGTAAAGACCGGTGGCATATGCTGAACGATTACAATGCCGGGTATGTTTGCGGGCAAATCCTTAAGGACAGCCAATATGGCCTCGGTGCCGCCGGTCGAAGCGCCGATCGCCAGGATGGCGTCCCGGTTTTTAAAAGAGGCCGGGCTCGCCGGCCCGCCGATTTGCTTTGAGAGCCCGGGCGCCGGAAGCTTAGATACAGGTGGCGGCGCGGGGGCCATTCTTGTGAACCGGGCCGCCGCCGCGATTTTTATCTTGGAGAGAGTTTCGGCTATAAAGGCCGAGTTGTCTACTTTTAGCTGACTGTTTGGCTTGGAGACGAAATCGACGGCGCCGTTTTGCAGCGCCTCAAAAACCACTCCGGAAACAGAGGAGATAACGACCACCTTAAGGCGCGGGTACCTTGGGCAGACGGTGCGTAAAAAATCGGTGCCTCTCATCCGGGGCATTTCAATATCCAGGGTTAGAACGTCGGGGGAAAGCTCTTCGATTTTGCGATTGGCCTCAAAGGCGTCTGAAGCGACTCCCACCACATCGATGGCGGGGTCCGAGGCCAGTGAGCGGCTCATAAATTCACGAAAAAAAATTGAATCGTCCACAATCAGTACGCGGATTTTGCCGGCCATATATCAAACGCCTTTCTGATAAACACTTGGCATGACATAGCGAAAGCGGGTGGGCTTAGCGACCGATTCGGTATGCCCCACAAAGAGATACCCGCCGGGGCGCAGCGCGTCGTAAAGCCTGTCGGCCACAGCCGCCTTGGTGGGCTGATCAAAGTATATCATGACATTGCGGCAAAAGATAGCGTGAAACGGCTCTTTGTACCTGACGGGATCCATCAGGTTAAAGATGCGGTAAGCTACCTGCTTTCTTATGCTCTCGGCAACCTGAACGCGGCCGTCGCCTAAGGAGGTGAAATATTTTTTTCGCCAGGCTGGGGGGATTTTTTCGACGCCCTCCTCCAGGTATATCCCCTCCTTCGCTTGCTCGAGAACCCGCTGGGATATGTCGGTCGCCAGCAGCGCCTTGTCCCACTTTGGAACCTTGCCGCCAAAGTAATCCTCAAGGATCATGGCGAGTGTGTAGGGCTCCTCGCCCGAGGAGGACGCGGCGCACCATACACGCAGATCACGGTTGCCGACCCTCGGCTCCCAGTAGGGAAGAACCGCTTTCGCAAAGTAATCGAAGTGGTCGGACTCACGCATAAAATATGTGTGGTTGGTGGTTACCTTGTTGAGTAGGGTCGAAAGCTCTTTCCCCGTTTTATCCGCCTGAACGGCCTTGAGGTAATCGGTGTAGTTGTTAAAGCCGATCGAGGCAAGATGATTGCCCAGGCGCCCCTCGATGAGCACCCGCTTGTTAATAAGGTTTATGCCAAAATTTTCCTTGAGGTATCCCACAAGGGTTATGAACTCTTTGTCAGTGAGCTTTATCATAGGGGAGCCTCTCCATTTTAAAACCTGTATTTATAGCCGCAAGGATTACGCGGGGAATTCCCCGACGGGCTCGACGTACCGGTCGTCGCTGAGAACGGACGAATAGTCAAGAATTAGCTTGATGCCGTTTTCGGCCCGGCCAACCCCCGCTATAAAGCCGGCTCCCGAGTAGTCGCTAAAGGAGGGGGGCGGCGAGACGAACTCGTCGTCCAAAGAGAGAACCTCCGACACCGAATCGATGATGAGGCCGACCGAGGTGTCCCCATCGGCCACCACGATAATGCAGGTGCGGTCGTTGTACTCCTGCGGGGTTTTGCCGAAGCGCATGCGCACGTCGATGATGTGAATTACCTTGCCGCGCAGGTTGGTTATTCCCCGGACATAATCGGGGCAGGCGGGAACGCTCGTTATGGGCTGGACGTTTATTATATCGACCACATGGCGTATCCCTATGGCGAATTCCTGCCCGTCCAGCTCAAATACAAGGTATTTGCCGTGCATGGTATCTTCTTCGTTTTCCATAAAAAGGGCGTCGTTTTGCGTATCCGCCATTGCGCGTTACCTCTTTTCCATAACTCTATCGATTATGCTGCCCGCGTCCAGGATAAGACTGATATTGCCGTCCCCCAAAATAGTGCAGCCGGAAATTCCGAAGGGCTTTATGTCAAAGCGGTTGAGCCACGTGGGCAACGCCTTGACTACTATTTGCTGCTCGCCTATGAGCTGGTCGGCAAAGAGGCAGGCCGAGCGGTCTCCGGACTGAACCCACAAAAGGATGCCGTCCTCAATGTCGGTTACGGCGTTATCCACTCCGTACAGCTGATGAAGCCGGATAATGGGGTAGACGTCGCCCCTTATAACGATCATCTCGTTGCCGTCAGTATCCACGATGACCTGCTCGCGTTTTGCCTTGAAGCTTTCGTTGATAGAGGTTATCTGGAGAGTGTAGGTGCCGCCTCCCACCGAGATATCCATACCGTCGACAATGGCGAGGGTAAGGGGAATCTTAAGGAATACGCTCATGCCGTAGCCCTTTTTGGATTCGATTACAACAGAGCCGCCGACCTTTTCGATGTTTTTCTTAACGACGTCCATTCCTACGCCGCGTCCCGAGTACTCGGTCACCTGCTCCTTGGTAGAAAACCCGGGAGCGCACAAAAGCATAAAGGCTTCCTTCTCGGAGTATTCGCCGGCGGGCTTAGTCAGTATGCCGTTGTTTCGCGCCTTGGCGAGCAGTTTTTCGGCGTCCAGGCCCTTGCCGTCGTCCGAGACTGTTATGAGTATCTCACCGCCGGTGTTCTGCGCCGAAAGGGTTATGGTGCCTCTCGCGGTCTTGCCGGCAGCTACCCGCTCCTCGGGGGTTTCGATGCCGTGGTCCATAGAGTTTCTGACAAGGTGCATTATGGGATCGGCTATGCCGTCTATAATGGTCTTGTCAATGTCGGTCTCCTCACCCATGGTGATTAGATCGGCCTCTTTGCCCAGGTTGCGACACATATCGCGGACTATCCGCTGCATCTTCTGAAAGGTGCCCGAAACCGGAATCATCCTTATGCTCATCACCATATCCTGAAGCTCGTCGGTCAGCTTGCGAAGCTGGCGCTCGGCCTTCTGGAAATTGTCGAGCCGGGGGAGCCCCTTTAGGTCGGGGGAGCGTACAACCATTGATTCGGTTATGACCAGCTCGCCCATAAGATCCATAAGCTTGTCGAGCTTATCAAGGCTTACGCTTATAAGGCTCTGCTTGATGGGGGCGGATTTTGG
>JAITVF010000201.1 GCA_031285945.1 Oscillospiraceae bacterium | reverse complement strand
CTCACTTTATGGCTCCTTCCTTTCCCAGGGAAATATCATAATAACAGGCAATGGGCTATCCCGCTCTCAATTACCCAGTATCGCCTGCACGTCCAGGCGCGGCGCGTCGGACCAGAGCCGCTCAAGGCAGTAAAAATCGCGGGTCTCCCTGTAAAAAATGTGGATGATAACATCGTAATAATCCATTAAAATCCACATGGCGCTCGACGCCCCCTCAACCCGGCGCGGCTCCATCCCCGCGGCGGAAAGCCTGTTCTCCAGCTCCTCGGCCAAAGTTTTTACCAGTGTGGTGTTAGATGCCGAGGCTATAATAAAATAGTCGCCGATTCCGCTGAGATTGCCAATATCGAGCACCGCCAGGTCCTCTGCCTTTTTAGAATCTAAAAAGCGCACAGCTTCTTCCATCAGTTCATGTGGCGTCATCCGGGTAACCTCCAGTTGTAATACTGCTATTAATATTGCTTGCGGATAAAATCGCTTTCAGGCTATTATTATACGCCTCCACGCATTCTTTTACAATAGGCAGGCCGCGTTTTACCGCGCCTGCAATACCGTAGCCCAGAGTTAGCGCAAGCGCCTCGTCAAGATTGCGAACGGCCGCAGCCCGTATTTTGGGCAATTCGGGGTAGCTTCTGTCCTCGCTGATAACGTCGGCCACACAGACAGTTTTTTCAAGAACGCCCATTCTGCCATGCCCTGTCGTGTGATAGCGCACGGCCGAAAGTATCTCGCTATCCCTGATTCCAAGCTCGCGTCGCAGAAAAACCGCTCCGCACACCCCGTGCCACAGCTTTGGATTGGCAAGCCAATCATCGCCGAGCCGGACGCCGTTCTCGCCAAGATAGTCAAGCATTAGGGTCTTGTCGCCGCATTTAAAAATATCGTGCAAAAGCCCTGCCGTTCCCGCCCGGTACCAGTCGGCTCCGTGGGCGGCGGCAAGGCGCACAGCCATCCTCTCGACAGCGAGAGAGTGCAAAAACCGCTTTTCATCCAGCCTGGTTTTAAGAAGGCGCAGCAATTCATACCGCCTATACATATGGCAATTTCCCCCGCGGACTTGATTCTCATCCGAAGTATAGCCCGTGGCTCACGATATAAGTAAGAACCTCGGGATGCAAAAGATTCGAAGCGTCCCTTCCCTCCGCGATCATATCGCGCACCTGGGTGGAGGAAAGAGGCTTTGCTTCGATATCGATTATAACGCATCTGGCGCCCTTATTTTCGAGAACCTGTTTGTGGATATCGAGGGTGGTCAGCTCTCCTTTTTCGCGCTGAGCGCCGCAGAGGGTCGCCAGACGAAATATTTCCGGAGCGAGCCGCCAGTCCTGCACCGTCAAAAACATATCTGCGCCCATTATAAGGTACAGCTCGCTGCCCGGATATTTATCGGCTATATGCCGCAGCGTTCTGAACGTATAGCTCTTCCCCTCGTTTTTAACCTCGAAATCGGTCACGTGGAACAGTGGCATTGCTTTAGTAGCCAGCCTGCACATATTGAGCCTGTCCTGCCCGTCGGCAAGATTTTCCGCCTCCTTGTGGGGGGGGATAAAGGACGGCACTATAACCACCCGGTCAAGCCCGAGCTGCCTTTCGTATTCCCTGGCAAGGTATATGTGAGAATTGTGGATGGGGTTAAAGGTTCCGCCGAACACGCCGATTTTCATTGCCACAAAATGACCTCCCTAGCCTGCAAAAACTGCTTCGTTCCTCCCCCGCTGTCTTATACTGCTCCGCAATCAAAATCATTTCGGGTAACGGGGTCCGCTCATATCTTAATAAGATTCTTTTTGGGGTTATTGCGGTAAAGTATCAGCTTTGTGCCGATAACCTGCACCACCTCGGCGTTGAGGCTCCAGGAAAGCTCCTCGGCCGCATCCTTTGCCGAGAGCTCGCATATCGGCAGCACCCTGAGCTTTATAAGTTCGCGGTCGGTCAGAGCGTCGTCAACCTGAATCTTAAGGGCTTCGCCGATCCCTCCCTTGCCGATCTGTAAAATAGTGTCGATAGGGTTCGCAAGGGCGCGCAGGCCCGCGCGCTGTTTGGGGTTAAGCATTAGCGTTTCTCCAATCCGGATTTGATGTGTGCTTCCAAAAGCTTCGAAAACCTCCGCAGCGCCTTTGCGCGGTGAGAGACCATGTCCTTTTCCCCGTCGCTCATCCCGGCTACCGACCTGCCTCCGATATAGAATAGGGGATCGTAGCCGAAGCCTCCCTCGCCGTCGGGCGCGTACCCGATAAAGCCTTCGCAGCTTTCCTCGCAGGTTATGGCCTCGCCCTCGCCCAGAACGCAGCATATGGCGCAAACAAAGCGTGCCGTACGCTTTTCGGGCGGTACGCCTGAGAGCTCTCCGAGAAGGGCCGAGAACTTCTCAGGGTAAGTCGAAGCTTCCCCCCGGTACCTCGCCGAGCGGACTCCCGGCCTCCCGCCAAGCGCGTCTACGCAGAGCCCCGAGTCGTCGGCTATGGCGGGCAGCTTCCCCTCCCGGTAAAAAGCGAGAGCCTTAAGCCTGGCGTTATCCTTAAAGGTTTCGCCCGTTTCCTCAACCTCCGGCGAGATTCCCGCTTCCTCAGGGCTTAAAACCTCCACCCCCAGGGGCGTGAGAATCCTTTTGAATTCCTTGAGCTTGTGTAAATTTCCGGTCGCCGCCACAAGCTTCATCCGTCTTCCTCCAAAAGCTCAACCGGCTCAAAAAGGGCCGAGGCAAACTCCCGCGGGTCAAAGGGACGCAGATCGTCGATCCCCTCCCCCACTCCTATGAATTTGACCGGGACTTTAAGCTCCTCCTTTATTCCGATCACCACTCCGCCTCTGGCTGTGCCGTCGAGCTTGGTGAGAATTACGCCGGTGAGCCCCGCCGCCTCCTTGAACTGCCGCGCCTGATTCAGCGCATTCTGGCCGGTGGTCGCGTCGAGAACGAGAAGAACCTCTGTGTCGGCCTCCGGCAGCTCCCTCGTTATAACCCGGCCGATTTTAGAAAGCTCGTCCATAAGGTGCTTTTTGTTGTGCAGCCTTCCGGCGGTATCGCATATGATTACATCCTTATTCCTGGCTATTCCCGCCTTCATGGCGTCGAAGACCACGGCGGCGGGGTCGCTGCCCTCCTCCTGCCGGACAAGCTCGACCCCGGCCCGCTCGGCCCAAACGGCAAGCTGCTCTATGGCGGCCGCGCGAAATGTATCGGCAGCGCAGAGAAGCACGTCCTTGCCCTGTGAGCGAAGGCGCATGGCAAGCTTTCCTATAGTGGTCGTTTTGCCGGCGCCGTTAACGCCGATAACCAGTATAACCGAAGGCTTAGAGCCCAAGGCAAGGGCGCAGTCCCCCTCAAGCATTCCGGCGACTATCTCGGCGAGCATACCCTTTAAGGCGGCTGGGTCGGTTGTTCCCGTCCTCTTTATGGCCTCCTTAAGCCTTTCTACTATTGCCGATGCGGTAACCGAGCCCACGTCCGCCAGGATAA
>JAITVF010000187.1 GCA_031285945.1 Oscillospiraceae bacterium | reverse complement strand
GCGGCGAGTTCGAGGAGCGGATTAAGGGCTGCATAGAGGAGGCGTCCTCCTGCGGGGGGGTTATACTTTTTATCGACGAGCTCCACACCCTTATAGGAGCGGGGGCGGCCGAGGGCTCGATGGACGCGGCCAATATATTAAAGCCGGCCCTTTCACGCGGGGAGCTACAGGTGATCGGCGCCACAACCCTTAACGAATACCGAAAGCATATCGAAAAGGACGCGGCCCTTGAGCGGCGCTTTCAGACCGTTACGGTGGCGGAGCCCTCGCAGGAGGACGCGGTTAAAATACTGCGGGGGCTTAAAAGCCGCTACGAGGAGCACCACCGGCTCAGCATAGCCGAAGAGGCGCTCGAAGCCGCGGTTAGGCTGGGGACGCGGTATATTCAGGACCGGTTTTTGCCGGATAAGGCCATAGACCTTGTGGACGAGGCGGCCTCGCGGGTAAGGACAGCGGGCTTTGTAACCCCGCCCCATCTTAAAGAGCTTGAGGAAAAAATCAAGGCCACCGCCGCCGAAAAGGAAGAGGCCGCAAGGCTACAGCTCTTTGAGCGGGCGGCCCTGCTGCGGGACCGGCAGAAGGAGGAAAAAGAAGAGTTCGAGCAAAAGCGGGGGGAATGGGTATCCTCTCAGGGCGCGCGTGAGGTGACCGCCGAGGATATCGCCGCCGTGGTTGGCGCGTGGACGGGCATACCCGTGACCATGCTGACCGAGGATGAGTCTAAGCGGCTTTTGCGGCTGGAAGAAACCCTTCACGGGCGGGTCATAGGCCAGGAGGAAGCCGTAACCGCCGTTTCAAAGGCTATACGCCGCAGCCGCGCGGGGCTCAGGGACCCCAAGCGCCCGGCCGGCTCCTTCCTGTTCCTGGGGCCTACGGGGGTAGGCAAGACCGAGCTTTGCAGGGCGCTGGCCGAAACGCTTTTCAGCGACGAAAAGGCCATGATAAGGGTGGATATGAGCGAGTTTATAGAAAAGCACACAGTCTCGCGCCTTATAGGCTCACCCCCCGGCTACGTCGGCTACGACGACGGCGGCCAGCTCACCGAAAAGGTGAGGCGCAGGCCCTACAGCGTTATACTTTTCGACGAGATCGAAAAGGCCCACCCGGACGTCTGGAGCGTGCTGCTGCAAATAATGGAGGACGGCAGGCTCACCGACGCGCAGGGGCGCACGGTAGACTTTAAAAACGCCATAATAGTAATGACCTCAAACCTTGGGGCAAGGAATATAACCGACCCCCGGCGCAACGCCCTGGGCTTTGCGGCCGGCGGGGAGGAAAAGGGCGAGGTTCGCTCATCGTCAGAAATCCGCGAGCGGATAATGGGCGAGCTGCGCGATACCTTTAAGCCCGAATTTTTAAACCGGATAGACGACATAATAGTCTTCCATCAGCTTTCCGCCGAGGATATAGGGCAAATAGCCCGCAATATGCTAAAAGCTCTGGGCGACCGTCTGGCCCAGGCGGGAATAACCCTTGAGGCGGACGATAAGGCCCTCGGCGTTCTTGCCCGAAAGGGCTTCGACCCCAAATACGGAGCAAGGCCCCTGCGCCGGGCGATACAGTCCTCGATAGAGGACGCCGCCTCCACCGCCCTGCTTGAGGGAAGCTTTAACCCGGGCGACCGTATGCTGGCGACCGCGCAGGGGGACGAGATAATCCTAAAAAAGCGCGAAGCCCCGGTAGCCGTTTAGCCGTTAGCGAAAAACGCCGATAATAGTATCTCCCCCGCCAAAGGCGGGGGAGATACTATTTATGGGCGGTTAAGCCCTGATAGCCTACGGCTAAAGACTGTCGGCTATTTTTACCGCGGCCATTACAGCCTCGGTCTTAGGGCGGTCGTCACGTCCGGTTTCAAGGCTTGCTATGGCGTCCACGGCCTCCATCCCTTCAAGAACCTTGCCGAAGGCCGCGTAGTCTCCGTCCAGAAAAACTGAGTCGGCGTGGCAGATAAAAAACTGCGAGCTGGCCGAGTTGGGGTTGGAGCTGCGCGCCATTGAGATTACCCCCCGCTTGTGCGAGAGGGTGTTCTGCCCAAAGCCGTTGGCCTTAAACTCGCCGGGTATTTGCTTGTCGCTCCCGCCGGTGCCGCTGCCCAACGGGTCGCCGCCCTGAATCATAAAGCCGGGGATGACCCTGTGAAAGATAAGCCCGTAGTAAAAGCCGCGCCCGGCAAGCTCCATAAAGTTTTCGACCGTTTTGGGCGCGTATTCGGGGTAAAGCTCCGCCAGTATTTTGCCGCCGCCCTTAATCTCGATCACAACGCGGGGATTCGCGCTTTTTTCAGTATTGCTCAATCTGCTCAATCCTCCATCAGTATAATATACTATTCCGCGATATAAAGCCGCCTCAGGCTCTTGCCGCGGGTTGGTATTGGGGCCTGCGTAAAGCCTCTACAGCGATTCCGCCTGCCTGAACTTGCGCAGGATCTGATCCTCGGCCTTTATTTTGTCGTCCTCAAGAAATGTTACAAAAATAGTGTGGCGATTAAGGTAGACAAGAACCTCGTCCTCTTTAGTTTCCTTTACGTGCAGAACAGGCGTGTCTTTTTTGGATTCGGCCATACGCTCGACAAGCTCGGACCTGTGTGGGTTTTTGGCCTGATATTCCGCGAATAGCATTATGCGTCTCCCCCCTGTTACAGGCGGGCGGTGCAGGATAACTCGTCACGCCCGCCGGATTATGCCGCCCTATAACGCAAGTATACCGTATTTATCCGTAAAAATCAACCGCGCCGCGGGGCAAGGCTACGCCCCTCCGCCAGTAATCACGGCGGTTTTTTGCAAGTATTTTATTTATTAAAACAATGCTTCTAAATATAAAATTTATCTTGCCTTTATTAGCCGGATATGATAGCATATATGCATAAGAAGGGGAAAAGTTTCGTATTATTTTTACAGACCCCCCTTTGCCATTTACTCCAAAAGGAAGGTCCTGCTTATGCGCGATATAAGGGATAAAAAAACGCCCGCGCGGGTTAACCTTTCGTCAGACAAGCTGCTTTCAATTCTCGAGATTATGGCTGAGCAGCCCGAGCCCCTGCGGCTTTACGATATCGCGCGGCTCTGCGGCATGAACGCGAGCACCGTGCTGCGGTTTTTATCGGCCCTTGAGATGCGCAACTATGTGGCGCAGGATATGGATACCGGCAGGTACTTCCTCACATTTAAAATTTGCGCCCTCGCCCAGAGCATGTCCGCCTCTCACGCCGGCATACGCAGCGTAGCCATGCCCTTTTTGCGCAGCGTTTCCCACGTGTTTTCCGAAAGCTGCAACCTCGCCATTGAAAACGACCTTTCAATCATGTACGTGGAGGTGGTGAGCGGGCCGCAAAAAACCCTTATGAGTATGCAGCGCATAGGCAACATAGCGCCCATGCACTGCACCGGCGTGGGCAAGCTCATACTGACCGATTACTCAACGGCCGAGCTCGACCGGCTGCTGGCCGTAAAAAAGCTAACCGGCTACACCCAAAACACCATAACCGCAAGGCCCGTGCTTTTGCGGGAGCTCTCTAAGGTAAAGGCGGCGGGCTACGCCTTTGATAACGAGGAGTGCGAGGTGGGCGCCAGGTGCGTAGCCGCCCCTATCCGCGACTACACCGGCCGTATAATAGCGGGGCTCAGCGTGAGCGGCCCCACCGCCCGTATGACCGACCGGCATATCCGCGAATGCCTCCCCTGCCTGCTCGACAGCGCCGGGCAGATATCCCTGCGCCTGGGCTGGGAGGAAAAGGCCCCTAATTTTACTATTTAAAACTGTCTGTTATTTTTTCTACAAACTGAGAGGCCTTCTTTTATTCATGATGGAGAATTACCGCGAAAAGTCTTGTAAAGCACGCTAAGGATGTGCTATTTAATAAGTAGAGCATTGGTGTTAACAGGAGAAGCAACCAAACATCGTAAGGAGGAAAAGAGACGCATGGAAAAAAAGGTACTCGTAATGATCCCCGGCCCCACCCCCGTGGTTAAGTCAATTCAGGAAGAAATGGGCAGAGAGGTTCAGGCCTTTGGCGACCCCCGTTTTGTAAAGGACTACAAGGAGCTGATCGCAGACCTGGGCAAGCTTTTTAACTGCTCGGGGCAGGCTTTTCCCATAGCGGGAACCGGCACCCTGGCCATGGAGATGGCCATAGCCAACTCAACAAAGAGGGGCGACAACATCCTGATCGTAAGCAACGGCTTTTTCGGCGACAGGTTCATAGATATCTGCGAGCGCAAGGGCCTTAACGTGGATGTAATGAAGGCCGAATGGGGCACGTTTGTAACCCCCGCCGAGATCGACAAAAAGCTCTCGGAAAAGAACTACGCCGCCGTAACGGTCAGCCATGTGGATACCTCGACCGCCGTTGTGGCCCCCATCGCCGAGATCGGCGAGGTGTTAAAAAAATACCCCGATACCATCTACATAGTCGACGGCGTGGCCGCCACAGCCGGCGAGTACGCCGACGTTGACGGCATGGGCATTGACGTTATGTTCACCGGCTCCCAGAAGGCCTTTGGCGTATGCCCCGGCATACTGATCGTATGGGCCGGCAAAAAGTCGCTTGAGCGCCGCAAGGCCCTTGGG
>JAITVF010000179.1 GCA_031285945.1 Oscillospiraceae bacterium | reverse complement strand
GTCGCGGTAGGTAACGACCCCCACAACCTTTTCGCCAAAGGGGAGCGGGTCGGGCCTGCCCACCGTGCGCTCTGCTTTTTGCTTTAGCTCCTCCATGGTGTAAACTGGGATTCTGGCGGCCTTAAGCCTTTCGGCGACTTCGGGTCTGCGAGGATTTACCGCCACCCCCTGGTCGCTTACAAAGACGTCCACCGTGTCGCCGGGGGTTATTACGGTGTTGACCCGGCCCAGTATCGTGGGAATTCTGCCCCTTACCAGCGGGCCCACCAGAATGGAGAGAGCGGCCCCCGCCGCCGTATCCTGATGCCCGCCTATCGCCCCGCGGATTATACCGTCGGAGCCGGTGAGGACGTTTACGTTAAAGTCCACGTCGATTTCAAGGGCCGAAAGAATAACCACGTCCAGCTCGTTTACGGCCGAGCCCCTGGTATAGGGGTTGGCGTAGTAGTTGGCGTCTATCTGCTGGTGAAAGCGGTTGTTCTTAAGGGACTGGGCCGCGGCAAGGTCAAAGCTCTGAACGTCCAAAAGCCTTCTTATAAGCCCCGCCTCGTGGAGCTCCACCATCTGGCCGGTAATCCCGCCCAGCGCGAAGGAGGCCGTGATCTTACGCTTTTCCATCTCGTCCCTTATAAAGCGGGTAACCGCCAGAGAAGCGCCGCCGGTTCCGGTCTGGAGAGAGAAGCCGTTCTCGAAGTAGCCCGAGTGTATGACGGCCTCAGCCGCCTTTTCGGCTATGAGCAGATCCCGGGGGTTAGAGGTAAAGCGAGTCGCGCCCGACATTATCCTGCCGGCGTCCCCCACCGCGTCGACTTTTACGATATAGTCGACCTCGTACTCGGGAATCCCGAAGGGGGCGTTGGGGTAGGGCACGATATTGTCGGTGAGGACTATGACGTGGTGGGCGTACTGAGCGTCCACCCGCGCGTAGCCCATAGAGCCGCAGACAGATTTTTCCTCGCCGTCCCTAGTGTATCCGTTGGCGTTGCCGTAGGGGTCGCAGGAGGGCGCGCCCAGAAAAGCTATATCAATGTGCAGGGAGCCGTCGGCGATGGCTGCGGCCCTTCCGCCGTGGGAGCGGAACACCACCGGCTCCTCCATCAGCCCGTGGGAGATGGCGTCCGCGAGCTTGCCGCGCAGCCCCGAGGTCTCGATGCGGGTAACGAGACCGCTCTTTATATGCCCTATCATGGGATGATGGCAGTCGGAGAGGCTGGATGAAGCTACCGTAAGATTTTTAAAGCCCATTCGCGCGAGGGTATTGAGCACTAAATTTACGATATAGTCCCCGTCTCTAAAATGATGGTGGAAGGATATCGTCATACCGTCCTTAAGCCCGCAGAGGCTTACCGCCTCCTCGAGCGAGCTTATGATCTTATAGCTCTCCATCTGGCGCTGCCTGAGCTTGCGCGGGTCCTTGAGCACTATGCGGTCGCTTTCGCCGGGGATATACTTTTTTAAGCCGCGCGCCTCTATGTATCTTTCGGAAAGGCCGGGGTTAGTCACTGAAGCTCCTCCTCCTTGAGCATATTACAGGCCACGGCAACCTCCAGCACCCTTTCGGCCCTCAGCGCCACGGGGCGGTCTACCATACGGCCGTCAAGGCTTATAACGCCGCTGCCCCTCTCTTCGGCCTCCAGTATGGCGGCCTTTACCCTAAGGGCGTTTTCTATCTCCCTTTGGGTGGGGGCGTAGATTGCGTGAACCGGGTCTATCTGGCGGGGATTGACGACCGATTTGCCGTCGAACCCCAGCTTTTTTATAAAGCGGACCTCTTTTTCGAAGCTTTCCATATCGTTTATGTTTGAGAACACGGTATCGAGCGCTGCTATCCCCGCCGCCTTAGCGGCCACCACGATGCGCTGGCGGGCAAACAGAAGCTCGTCGCCCTCCTCAGAGCGGCTGACCTGCAAATTGGCGCAGTAATCCTCGGCCCCCAAGGCTATGCCCATCATCCTTTTCGAGGCTGTGGATATGGAAAAAGCGTTTATTACCCCCAGGGCGCTTTCTATAGCCGCCATGAGAAGCACCTGGTTTTCACGGCCGCAGGCTTTTTCCGCCTCGGCCACCAGAGCCTCAACCTCGAGTATATCCTCCGCCGTTTCGGTCTTGGCGAGGCGTATAACGTCGATACCCGCCTTGACCATGGCTTCTATGTCCTTCGCTCCGTAAGGGGTGGAAAGGGGGTTTATTCGAGCCACCTTTTCAATTTGTCCGTAATCGATGCTCTTAAGCGCGTTGTAAACAAGAACGCGGGCGGCGTCCTTTTCGCCGAGCGAAACCGAATCCTCAAGGTCGAACATCAGGCTGTCGGCCCCGTATATATGCGCGTCCCTTATCATGCTGGGCGCGTTGCCCGGCACAAACATCATGGTTCTGCGCAGCCTTTTTTTCATGTGCAGCCTCCTCAATAAGCTATAGCTATAAAGCTGATACAACTGCGCAATCAAAATTATTTCAGCCTTGCGGTCTTTTTTTCGTTCTGCTGCGTTGTCCGCCTTGCAGGGCGAAAAAAATCCCCGCAAGTCTTGAAACGATTTTAATCGCGAAGTAGTATTAGAACCTGTAATCCTCGCTCCCGGCTCCGCGGTATATGGCGGTGGTCACCCTGGCGCGGACTGTGCAGTCTAAAGCCCCCTTATCTCCCGCCCTTACAACGGCGTGCTCTACGCCGTTTTCTTTAAGCGTTTCCTCGATCACCTGGCGAAGCTGCCTGCCAAAAAGCGCCTCAACCGTACTGGAAAGCTCGATTTCAACGCCGCCCGAGTCCCTGGCCTCTACCTCTACGCTGATATCTCCAGATTCCAGCGTTCCGGCGATTCCCTTCTTAATCAGCCGCATGACACTTCCCCTTTCCTCTGTTATGTATTATTCTTGCGCAAATAAACAAAAAGACCAAATCAGGGTAATTAAAAGCTTTACCCCGCTTTGATCTTTCGAATCTTGGTTCAGGAAGGTTTTTCTTAAACCGATCGGAAAGATATTAAGTTTTGCTCTGACACTCGCCCGCCCGCTTTTCGGGAAAGGCCATAAGATACCGGTTTTGCGCATCCCTAAGCGCTACCATCATGGGCTTTTGCGCCAAGGTGAAGAATCTGCCTTTAATCTGATCCGCAATAACGCCCATATCGGTGAGGATGTTTTTCCCCCGCAGCAGGTGGCGAATAAAATCCGCCGATTCCTGCATAACCATGGTGCAGGAGACGTCGGCTATACTATCGTCCAGAGTTTCAATAATCAGGCTGAGTGAAAAGACCTGATAGACTGCGGTGATGGCGTCGTCCTTTACGGGCCGCGCGTGCCCCGTTACAAAAACCATAGTGTCGGAGAACTCCATCGCCACTCTCCAAAAGCCCGACCAGCCGAGTATTTTACGCAACACTACAATACCACTGTTTCGGCGGGCTGTCAATTATATTTTTTAACAATTCTATGCTATAATAGCAACAAAGAGCGCGGCATTATATTTTATGGCCCGACTTTAAATATACTATAATAAACGCAGAGTCCGGGAGGCTTTTTGATGGAGAACAGTTTTGCGCTTTTTGTATCGGATTGCGCCCTTAAGGCGCTGCTTTACGAGCTTTCGGCCGGGCCAAAGCCGGGGCTGGTGGATAGGCTCAACAACGGGGCCCATAAGGATATGGGCTTTTTAACTTTTATTGACAGCGCTATATCCCTGCGGCCCTGGTTTTTTTGCTTCGCCGATTTTGCCGCGACCTCGTCTCTTCCAGAGCAAGCGCTCCTTGCGGGCGCCCGCTCCTTAGGGGAGCGGGCGGAGAGGGCCATGCTTAACGCCACGGGCGGAATAAACACCCACAAGGGGGCCATATTCTCCCTGGGGCTTATCTGCCTTGCGGCGGGCAGGCTTTACG
Source organism: Oscillospiraceae bacterium (assembly GCA_031285945.1). Lineage (GTDB taxonomy): Bacteria > Bacillota > Clostridia > Oscillospirales > Ruminococcaceae > WRAV01. The sequence goes on along the minus strand of JAITVF010000179.1, from coordinate 5,511 downwards.
CCGCGAAAAATTCCCTAACCCCCGGCGGGCTTTGCGCTCTCGCGGGGATAATCGCCTCAGACACGCCCGGCGAGCTTGAGGGCGCCGCGGCAAAAGCCTTGCCCACCCACGGCGAGGCCCAGTATCTGCTCCACGGCCTCACAGGAATAAGAGGCGAGGCGGCCAAAGGCTTCCCCTCGGTTACGGGCGCGGGATTTCCCGTTCTTGAGGGTCTTATAAAAAATGGCGTAAGCGAAAACGACGCCTCAGTAATAACCCTGCTGCATCTTATGGCTAAGGTGGAGGATACAAACGCGGTCAGGCGGGGCGGGCTCGCCCGGGCGCGGGAGCTTTGCGCCGAGATCGGAAACGTTCTTGCTAGGGAAAACGACGTTGCGTCCTTAATAGACTACGCCGCGGAGCTTGACAAGCGCCTCATAGCCGAAAACATAAGCCCGGGCGGCTGCGCCGACCTGCTCGCGGTCTGCTGGTTTGTTAAAAAGCTGTGTTCATAGGCTCAACGGACGCGCCCCGTAAAGCTAAAGCCCGGGCCCAATTCTGCCGATAAACAGGCATAGGCTTTGTGCAGAAAAAGGAGGTAACGGTTTTGGCCGAGAAGAATGCAAGCGTAAACCCCGTGAGGGGAGACGATTCCGCCGCGAGGACCACCATGATGGATATGTGGCGCCAGAGCATTGAGCGAACCGCTAAAAAGCAGACGACAGCTCAGCAGATTATGGAGAGTAAAGGCGACTCTAAAGCCGATCTTGAGCAGCGCATACGCAACGGTCAGGCCCAGTGCCCCACCTGCGCCGCCCGCCAGTACGCCGATGAATCGACCGGCGGCGGCGTATCCTTTCAGGCGGCGACCCACATAAGCGCCGCGACCGCCGGGGTGGTTGTCATGAACCACGAAAACGAGCATGTGGCCGCCGCCGACCGCGAATCAGACCCCGAGGCGGGAGTGGTCAAGGATTCCACGGTATCGCTGCAGTACGGCAAATGCCCCGAATGCGGCAAAACCTATGTAAAGGGCGGGGTGACCAAAACCACAACCCGCCCCGCCTCCTACGCAAAATCCGGAGGCTTTAGCGCCAATGCCTGAAAATTTGCGCCGGGGGGTTGATTGCTATGCGCCTTTTGCTCCACGCGTGCTGCGCGCCCTGCAGCGTTAGCTGTGTCGAGTCTCTTAAGGGGGAGGATATCTCCCCCTCACTTTTGTGGTATAACCCCAACGTCCACCCCTTTACCGAATACGAAAGCCGCCGGGGAGCGCTGGTAGCTTACGCCCAGGGCCTGGGGCTTCCCCTTATCCTGCGCGACGACTACGGGCTGCGGGCCTTTGTCGCGGCTCTTTCCGCCCCATATGGCGACCGCTGCGGCCACTGCTACCGCCTGAGGATGGAGGAAGCGGCGGGCGCGGCCGCCAAAGGGGGCTTCGACGCCTTTTCAACCACCCTGCTTATAAGCCCCTACCAGGATCATGAGATGATACGCGAAACCGCTCAAATGGCCGCGGAGCGCCACGGCGTAGGCTTTTTGTACCGTGATTTTCGCCCCTTGTTTCGCGAGGGGCAAGGCCGCGCCCGCTCTATGGGGCTTTATATGCAGAAGTATTGCGGCTGTATCTTTAGCGAAGAGGAGCGCTACCGGAAGAGAATCGACTCCCTCGGCGAGCGCTGACAGATATGGTCGGGGCCATTTGCGCTTTTTTAATTATCCTTTAATCTTCCCTAAAGGCTTTTTTCGCGTTGCGGGCGTAGGATAGAGACACAAAAGGAGTGAAAAAGATGAAGACTATATTTAAGCTTCTTCTCGGGCTGCTTGTTCTGTCATTTATACTCGCGTTGACGTTTGGGCTTTCGGCGGCTGCCGCAGGCGTATTCTTCTCTATGCTCGGCTCAATTCTGGGGATAGTCGGTTCGGTGATCGGCTTTTGCTTTAAGGCTGCGTTCTTTGCGTTGCGGCTCGTATTTAACCCCATAGTGCTGATTCTTATACTGGCCTTTGTTCTTTCAGGTAAATATAAGAGCCATAGCCGGAATTAGATAGATATATATACGGCAATAAACAGTTTCCCCCGACGCAAGGCCGGGGGAAACTGTTTGTGATGCGTAACGCTATTTAAGGAATCCGCCTATTATCTGCTCCTCGGCCTCCTGCCGGGTGAGGCCAAGGGTCATAAGCTTTATCAGCTGCTCGCCGGCGATTTTGCCTATGGCCGCCTCGTGGATTAAGGACGCGTCTACGTGGTTCGCTATAATTTCGGGCACCGCCCTGACTATGGCCTCGTCCATGATTATGGCGTCGCATTCCGAGTGGCCGGTACAGGCGTTGTTCCCCTCAATTTTTGAGAAGAAGACCTGACTCGAGCGGTCCCTCGCGACAGACCGGGAGATGAGGTTTACCCCCGAGCCAGCCCCTTCCATCGCTACCTCGAACCGGGTCTCGGCCCTTTGGGATCCGTGGGTCATAAGCTTTTCGCGGACTATCAGCGTAGCGTTTTTTCCCACCTTACCCCTGGTAAGGCGGCGGGTCGAGTCCACCCCCTTGATCTGAACGGTATCCATCTCCATATAAGAGCCCTCGCCCAAAAAGCACTCGGTTACAGGGTTGAGAACCCGCTCGCCGGTTCCCTCGCCCGAGCCGTAGTGCTTTTCTTTATACAGCACCCGCGCGCCTTTTTCGAGGCGGAAGGCGTGGACTCCGTCGTGCTGAGTTACGCCCTGCGCGCAGTTGTGTACGGCGCAGCCCGCTATAATCTCAACCTCGGCCCCTTCGCCGATGTAAAAATCGTTGTATACGATTTCCCTCATTCCCGATTCGCTTATAACAACCGGGATGTAGATTTTTTCGCCCTTTGTTCCTGGCGCTACGCGAACGTCGATGCCGCTTCCCGCGGCCTTAAACTCTATGCTAACCTGTGAAGAACCCGAGTGGCCGGCGCTTTTTCCGTTCAGGCGTATGTTAAAGGCGCCCTCTTTGGGCGCGCCCCGCAGCCCCGCCACCATTTCGAGCAGGTCGGCTTGAATTTGGTCGATCTTACTCATACCGTCCATTCCCTCTTAACCCGTGTGATGGTTTTGTACTACACCGCTCCCCGGTAATAGCGGCAGGTTTTGGCGTCGCAAAAAAGCTCTGGCAGAATTTCCTCGCGGGTACCCACCGCGTCGAGCCGGCCGTTCGCTATCACCACGACCTTGTTTGCGATTTCAAGAATACGCTCCTGGTGAGAGATTATTATGATAGCCCCCTTGGTCGCGTCCCTCATGCTTTCAAATACCCGTATTAGGTTGTGAAAGCTCCACAGGTCTATTCCCGCCTCCGGCTCGTCAAAGACGGACAGCCTCGTCCCCCGGGCTATAACCATGGCGATTTCCACCCGCTTGAGCTCCCCGCCCGAAAAGCTCGAGTTGAGCTCACGGTCGACATAATCGGCGGCGCAAAGCCCAACCTCTACAAGATAGCCGCAGGCCTCGTCAAAGGTAAGCTCCCTTCCCGCCGCCAGGGTGAGTATGTCCCGGACGGTGAGCCCCTTGAACCTGACCGGCTGCTGAAAGGCAAAGCCTATCCCCAGGGCGGCGCGCTCGGTAATTGAAAGGCCGGTGATATCCTTACCGTCAAATATTATCGAGCCCGAGGCAGGGATTTCTATCCCCATTATAAGCCTTGCGAGAGTGCTTTTTCCGCCCCCGTTGGGGCCGGTTATAACCACAAAGCTGCCGTCCTCCACCGTAAGGCTTACGTCGCGCAGTATTTCTTTTTTGCCGTCCCTGCTTTCGCCCTTCACCTCGAAGGATACGTTTTTAAGCTCCAGCATATTTTTACGCTCCTCCCCTATTTAAGAGGGATCATAAGCATCGTATAGCGCCATTACGCACTATTTTCGTATTTTATGTTACCATAACGCGCAAGGGCTGTCAATCCGGCGTATTTAAGAATCTGTGGTTAGCTCACCAGGTATACCGGCGGGCTTCTTTTCATAGAGTATAACATGTCCTTTGGTTTAGGGCAATCATTGACGGGGCATTCTTATGTGCGCTATAATTATAGCAATTGTAAGAGATGAGCGGAAAAGGTCTTATCTACAATTGCTATAGCGGCATGGCCATCCGGCTCGCCACCTGCGGGTGGCAACCGCCGGATATGGCCGATAGAGCAATGCGCGCCATACGGCATCTAATTTCCGGTTATTTTGGCGCATTGCTCTAATACTACATTGATATAGCTTATACGGGAGGTGACGGGCCATGGACGCGCCTGAGCGCCGCGAAGCGCTTAAATCCGCAATTTTGACCAGAACCGGCCCTTTAAGCGCATCGGAGCTTGCCGGGGAGCTGGGGGTGAGCCGCCAGGTTATCGTGGGGGATATAGCCCTTTTGCGGGCGGCGGGTCTCGGTATAATAGCAACCGCCAGGGGGTATATGATCGCGCCCTCTTCCCCAGCGGGCCGATTTTCCGCAAAGCTTGCCTGCCGCCATTCCCTGGAGCAGACGGAAAATGAGCTCTCGGCCATTGTGGAGCTGGGCGGCGAGGTGGTGGATGTTGTGGTCGCCCACTACCTCTACGGCGAAATTACCGGCGGGCTCAACATATCGACCCGTGAGGGGGTGCGGGATTTTGTCCGCCGGGTGCGCGTTCACGAAACCAGGCTGCTGTCAGAGCTAACAGACGGTGTTCATCTTCATACCGTTTCCTGCCCCGACAAGAATACCTTTGACCTGATTTCGGCAAAGCTCCTTGAGCTGGGCATCTTATACCGCGACCCCGCGCCGTGACAGGCCTCTCGTTATTTTTAAGATTATGATTGACAGCAGCCCAAAACCCTCATATAATACATCTGTCAAGACATGTGTATAGCGGGAGGGTTTTACGTGAATCGGGCAGCCGTTCAAAAGCTTACAGCCTCGGCGCTGCTGATTGCCCTGGGGATGCTTATTCCAATGTTTTCGCCGGTTAAGATTCTCCTGGAGCCGGCGTCCTTTACCCTTGCCAGCCACGTAGCTATCTTTGTGGCTATGGTTATCTCCCCCGGGGTCGCGGCGCTGGTCACGGCTGGAACAACCCTGGGCTTCTTTTTATCCGGCGTATTTCCGCTGGTGGTTACGCTTAGGGCGGCGAGCCATATAGTATTTTCGCTGCCCGGCGCTTTTTATCTGCGCAGGGGCTACGCCTCGGCCGGCGCGCTCAGGCTCAGGGTATTCTCATTTTTGATCGGGATTTTGCACGGCCTTGCCGAGGTGGCGGTGGTCGGCGCCTTTTACTTTGGCGGCTCGATGGGGGAAGCGTATTATCAGAACGGCTTTCTCTTTACGGTGATTGGCCTTGTGGGGATAGGAACGGTAGTGCACAGCATGGTCGATTTTGAAATCGCTCGCCTTCTGCTTAGACCGTTAGAAAAGCAACCCGGCTTTAGGGCGATGGCGGGAAGATAGCGAAACTTGTACTACTGCGCATTTAAAATACTTATTTCTATTACTTCCCCCGCCTCTGGCGGGGGAAGTAATAGAGTAATATTATAAAAGCATTTTA
>JAITVF010000177.1 GCA_031285945.1 Oscillospiraceae bacterium | reverse complement strand
AATATTGATGGGGAGGCTCTGCTGGGCGTATATTCCGCAAACGAATACTTAACCCGCATAAACCTTATGCGCGCCTACGACGATAGCTACGACACCCCCCTAATACGCCACAAAAGAGTCGCGGTGGTGGGGGGCGGCAACGTGGCCATGGACGCCGCCAGAAGCGCTCTGCGCCTTGGGGCCGACGAGGTTTATATCGTATACCGCCGCTCGATGACCGAACTGCCCGCCAGAGCCGAGGAGGTCCACCACGCGCAGGAGGAAGGCGTCGAGTTTAAGCTTCTTGTGAGCCCCGTTAGAATTCTTGGCGACGACAGGCTCCATGTCCGCGCCATTGAGTGCGTGGAAATGGAGCTGGGCGAGCCCGACTCCTCGGGGCGCAGGCGCCCTGTAGTTAGAGAAGGCTCAAACTTTGAGATCCCGGTCGACGCTGTAATAATGGCGATCGGAACCTCACCCAACCCCCTTATCTCGAGAACCTCGAGCGGCATCGAAACCAATAAATGGGGCTGCCTTGTCGCCGACGAAAAGACCATGAAAACCACCCGCGAGGGAGTATGGGCGGGCGGAGACGCCGTAACCGGCGCCGCCACCGTAATCCTAGCCATGGGCGCCGGTAAAACCGCCGCCGCATCCATAGACGAGTATCTGCAAAAATAAGAGTCTGCGAGGCGGGGGTGTAGGGCCCCCGCCTCGTGGGATTTCTGCGGAGTAGTATTAATTATTAAGGCTGATTTTCAAGATCAAACGGCCATTCACCTCAAGGTCAGAGAATACAAGCTCTTCTCCCGTCATATATATGGTAAAAAAGCATCTGTTACCTATATAATCCGGGAGGGGAAAGCGCTAATGGCAGAAGATAAAAAAATCTTTAAAACGGCTCACAATATTATTATGGAGAGCCGACGCAGCCTCACAGTGTCCGGCGTGATGGACATCGACAGATTTGACGAGGAAAGTGTAATCGTATTTACCGAGCTCGGGGAGCTTACAATTACCGGAAAAAATCTTCACATGAACAAGATAGACGTCGATTCCGGAGATCTTTCGATGGAAGGGGAAATCGACAGCTTATCCTACTCAGAAAACAGATCCCAGAAGGGAAGCTTCTTTTCAAAGCTTTTCCGATAGGGGGCACCGGTACATTGGGTATATATCTTGCCGAGCAGACCCGGTTTTTCCTGGAGGCCATACTTTTAGGCGCGGCCTTTGGCCTTTTGTACGACGCGCTGCGGATAACAAGGCTTGCTATACCGGCGCCTTACGCGGTCGTATTTGTCGAGGATGTGCTCTATTTTCTCTTTCTGGGCATGGCTACCTTCTTATTTCTTATGCGCACGATAGACGGACAGGTCAGATTCTTTATCCTGGTAGGCGCCGTAATCGGGGCTCTGCTCTATTTTATGAGCGTGAGCGTACTGGTTATGATGGTAAGCGGGGCGATTATAAAAGCTGTTAAGGCTTTTATAGGCTTTATTGTTTATAGACTGTTCGTTCCGATTTACCGGTTGCTGTATTCTATTGTGGCTTTAATAATCAGGCCGGTAAGATTTTTTATAAATTTCCTTAAAAAAATTGCTCAAAGATGTAAATACCGCTTGAAAGTTAGGCGCAAAGTGTTGTATAATCATTTTAAGAGTGTGCCTGCCCGAAGGAAGCGGAAAAACAAAAGGAAGCATAAGCCTGATGACGCAGAGGAAAAAGAAGGATAAGCCCCCCATTAAAAGCATATTTGTGCGCATATGCATCTTTTTGTTTATAGCTTATGCGGCGGTGCTTCTTGTAGACATGCAGGTAAGTCTTGCCGGACAAAAGCAGGAGCTTAACGATCTGCGGATTCTTCACGAGGATCAGCGGCTCGAAAACAAAGAGCTGGAGCGCCAGCTCCAGCAGGGAGCCGACCAGGAATATATTGAACGCATAGCGAGGGAAAAGCTCGATTACGTGGCCCCCGATGAAAGGGTATATATAGATATCTCAGGCAGTTAAGGCTGTGGGCCCTCTTCAAAAATAGTACAGGTTCTCATGGTCCGGGATACCGGAGGAGTTTTAAGGAGGATTTTTCTGTTAATGCAGCTGGAAATTGGCGCGATCATTGAGGGAAAAGTAACCGGAATTACCAAGTTCGGAGCATTTGTTGAGTTGCCTGGCGGAAAGACGGGGATGGTACATATTTCCGAGGTCAGCAACGCATACGTCAAAGAGATTGGCGATCATTTGAGCGAAAATCAGGTTGTGAAGGTAAAGGTTCTGAAAATATCCCCGGACGGCAAGGTTAGCCTGAGCATTAAAAAGTGCGCGGAAAACCTTGGCGGCCCCCCTTCGCAAGGAGCACCCGGCGGCCCTTCACCCCGGCCGGCGCCGCAGCGCGGCGGCTATCGCGGGCGGGATATGGGCTGGCAGGGCAAAAAGCCCAGCGCTGAACCCTCGAGCTTTGAGGATATGCTGAGCAAATTCAAGGTGACCAGCGAGGATAAAATGTCTGACTTAAAGCGCAACAACGATACGGGCCGCCGTCCCAGAAAGGGGCCGCCCAAGCCATAGCTCATACAAAAACGGGACGCGATGCGTCCCGTTTTATGTATTATTGGGGGCGTTACCCGCAAATGAAGCGTTGCAAAAAATGCCGTATCTTGGTATAATGACTAAAGAAAGGAGCTGAGCCAATGAATATTACAACGACCGGCAGAAATACTTCGATACGGGATGCCTTTAAGGCGAGCCTCCAAAAAAAGCTCTCGAAGCTGGACCGCTTCTTTGACGAAGACGCTTCCGCCATCGTAACCGTTATAAACGAAGGCGGAAGGGAAACCGTTGAGGTAACCATTAAATCGGGGGGGATGACCTTCCGCGCGGAAAAAACCTCGGGAGACCGGCTCGACAGCCTGGATGTAGTGGTGGACGCTCTGTTCAAGCAAATCGTCAAGAATAAAACAAGGCTTGAGAAACGTCTGCGCAAAACGGCCTTTGAGCCCGGCTATGACAGCGACTTTATAGGATCGACCGAAAGCTACGAGATTGTAAAATCCAAGCGCTTCCAGGTAAAGCCCATGGACGTTGAGGAAGCGATTCTACAGATGAACCTTATCGGCCACAGCTTCTTTATGTTCCGCAACATAGAGGGCGGCGAGATTTGCGTGGTATATAAGCGCAATAACGGGAATTACGGTCTTTTGGAACCCGAGGATTAATAGAGAACGAATACCCGACAAAACAAAGCTTCCCCCCGTGGGGAAGCTTTGTTTTGTCAGACTATTTATTTCGCATTTAAAATACTTCTTTATATTGCTTCCCCCACCTCTGGCGGGGAAGCAATAGAGTAATATTATAAAAGCATTTTATTTGCTAGTATCAGTCTCGTTTGATGCCCGATATGAGGAACAGGGCGTTATTGTCAACAGTGGCGTCCACATGGAAAAAGGGGTTCATGAGAGCGACCAGCGCCTGATTGGGGTGAACCGGAGCGCCGCAGAAGGTAAGTCCCTTAAAGCTTCCGTCCGCCTTGCCCCGGGTATGGGAGATGGTAAGCCTTCCGCACGGGCGCAGCAGGGTGGCTATATGGGAGATAAGGCGCCCGGGGTCGTCGAAATGCGGGTAGGCGTTGTATAAAAAGCAGCAGTCGGCCAAGGGGCCAAAAAGAGCGTAGATATCGGCGCAAACAAATTCGATGCGCCGGTCGTAGATTTTTTCTCTCGCGATAGCGATCATCTTTTCGGCAAAGTCAACCGCCAGGACCCGGCGGGGATTATAGGCTATGAGATATGGCTCCAGCACGCCGGTTCCGCAGCCCACATCCAGAAAGTCCATTTCCTGGCGGAGATCGCTAAGCGACAGCATAAGCTCAATTTTATCGGGATCATGGGTGTGCGCGTGATCCCAGCTGGCAGCCCTGCTGTTAAACAGCGCGCGTCTGTCCATCATAGGCTAACTCCTCCATAGCATGGATAGGTAAACTAACAGTGAGCGGGAACTTAAAAATTGCTGCAAAAAATTATAAAATTATCAGAAAATGTTCTGCTTAAGAGCTATAGCCGTTATACTTTTCAGATGCAAACGCGGCAAAGCGAGGAACGCTTTGCCGCGTTGATTGACGCCTATACCGTAATCATTTGCCCAAGTTGTAAAAGGAACCGAGGCCGCCGTAAACCGCGGTATCGCCCAGCTGGCTTTCGATTTTAAGGAGCCGGTTATACTTGGCGATCCGGTCGGTGCGGCTCATGGAACCGGTTTTTATCTGCCCGGCGTTAGTCGCTACGGCGATATCGGCAATGGTCGCGTCCTCTGTCTCGCCGGAGCGGTGGGAGATGACGGCGGTGTAGCCGGCGCGCTTAGCCATTTCGATAGCGTCAAAGGTCTCGGTTAGGGTGCCGATCTGGTTTACCTTGATTAGGATCGAGTTGCACAGCCCAAGGCCGATGCCCTTCTTAAGGCGCTTGGTGTTGGTTACAAAGAAATCGTCGCCCACAAGCTGAATTCTTCCGCCCAGACGGTCGGTAAGCTTTTTATAGCCGTCCCAGTCGTTCTGGTCGAGGCCGTCCTCTATGGAGACGATGGGGAACTCGTTGCAGAAGCTCTCGTAAAGGTCGATGAGCTCGTCGGCGGTGAGACTGCGGCCCTCGCCAGAAAGGTCGTACTTGCCGGTATCCTTGTTATAGAACTCAGAGGAAGCGACGTCCATGGCGATCTTGAGATCGTCGCCAGGCTTGTAACCGGCGGCTTTGATAGCCTCGACAATAACCTCGAGTGCCTCGCGGTTGGACTTGAGGTTTGGGGCGAATCCGCCTTCGTCGCCGACCGCGGTGTTGTAGCCCTTGTCCTTGAGGACCTTCTTGAGTGCGTGGAAGACCTCGGCGCCCATGCGGATAGCTTCCTTGAACGAGGGGGCGCCCACGGGCATAATCATAAACTCCTGGAAGTCCACCGAGTTGTCGGCGTGAGAGCCGCCGTTTAAAATATTCATCATGGGGGTGGGCAGCTGCTTTGCGTTAAATCCGCCCAGATACTGGTAAAGTGGCAGGTCGTGGTAATCGGCTGCGGCGTGGGCCACCGCCATAGAAACGCCCAAGATGGCGTTTGCGCCAAGCTTTGATTTATTATCGGTACCGTCAAGCCCGATCATACACTTATCGATAGCCAGCTGGTCGGTCACGTCGTAAACGCCGATAAGCGCGGGCGCGATAATATCGTTTACGTTGGATACCGCCTTCTGCACCCCTTTGCCGGAATAACGTGACTTGTCGCCGTCGCGCAGCTCAACAGCCTCATACTCTCCGGTAGAAGCGCCGGAAGGAACCATGGCGCGTCCGTAAGCGCCGGATTCGGTTATGACCTCCACCTCAATAGTGGGGTTACCGCGTGAATCTAAAATCTCGAGGGCCTGCATTTCTTGAATTCTGGGCATTGCGCTGGTCACTCCTTTGGTGATATTATCCTTTTTATGCTTTGCACAAGTCATATTATAACACGTCGTCAGTCGAAATAAAAGGTATTTGAGGTTTTTTGCCCTGCTTGATTTTTCCCCCCATTGGCTATATACTTAAGCTTGATGATAATTTATGCCGTGGGCACAACCGTTAAAAAAGAGGATGCGATCAATATTATTCCCAATAAAGGCGAGAATTTTACGCGGCTTGTTCGCGACTATAACGAGGATATATTTGAAAAAACCGGCAGACAGCCCTTAGCCTTTGTGAGAACCTTTGGCTGCCAGCAGAACGTTTCCGATTCCGAAAAACTTAAGGGCATGCTATTTGCGATGGGCTACGCTATGGCGCAGGGCCCCGAGACTGCCGATCTCATCCTATTTAATACCTGCGCCGTGCGCGAAAACGCCGAGGAGCGTGTTTTGGGCAACGTAGGCGCGCTAAAGTCGCTCAAGGAGAGTAATCGAGGACTCATCACGGGCCTTTGCGGATGTATGATGCAGCAGCCCCATATTGCGGCTAAGGTTCACGCTCACTATCCTTATGTCGACCTTATATTCGGCACTCACGCGCTGGGGCGTTTTCCCGAGCTTTTGTGGCGGCGCCTCGGCGGCGATAAGCGGATTGTCGACTTGGAGGAGGCTTGCTCCGACCCGCTGCGGGAGGATATTCCAGTAAGTCGGGAGGGAAACATCGGCGCGTGGGTTCCCGTCATGTACGGATGCGACAACTTCTGTACCTATTGCGTGGTGCCCTTTGTGAGGGGAAGAGAGCGCAGCCGTGAGCTTTGCGTTATTCTGGACGAGGTGAAAGGCCTTGTCGAAAAAGGCTTTAAAGAGATTCATCTTTTGGGGCAAAACGTAAATTCCTATGGCAGAACCCTTGAGCCGGGGGTCAGCTTTTCTGAGCTGTTGCGGCGTATAAACGCTATCCCAGGGGATTTTCGCATCCGCTTTATGACAAGCCATCCGAAGGACTGCACCCATGAGCTTATAGACACGATAGCCGAGTGCGAAAAGGTATGCCGGCACATTCATCTGCCGGTGCAAAGCGGCTCTGACAGAATTCTTTCCGCCATGAACCGGCGGTATACGGCCGAAAAATATTTATCCCTCATCGACTACGCGAGGGGGAAAATTAAGGGCGTAGCCTTTACAAGCGATATCATAGTCGGATTTCCCGGCGAGACTGACGCGGATTTTGCCGAAACGCTGAGCCTTATCGAGCGTGTTCGCTACCACTCGCTTTATACCTTTATCTACTCCAAAAGGGAGGGGACAAAGGCCGCGCTTATGGAGGACCCGGCTACAAGAGAGGACAAGCGGCGCCGCTTTGATATGCTCACGCAGATACAGCGAAGAATCGGGCAGGATATTTACGACTCGCTTGTCGGCACAACCTGCCGCGTTCTCGCCGAAGGCCCCGGCAAAACTGGGCAGGGGATGCTCGCCGGCAGAACGGAGCAGGGCGTTATAGTGGAGTTTGAGGGCGACGAGGCTCTTGTGGGGCGCTTTGCGGAGGTATCGGTCACAAAAGCCATGCTTTGGGCCGTTGCGGGCAAGGCTGTTACGGGCGGGAGCTTATTTTAGAATTAGACTATAATTAGAATGGAGAGGGTTTCTACATGGACACAATTGAAGCGGCACGCAGTCTTGGCAGGGCTATTCAGGCGGACGGGCGCTGGGTTAACCTGCGCCTCTGCGAACAGCAAAATGAGCAGGACGAGGCTCTTCAGACCATGATATCGGTTTTTGAGCAGCGCCGCGCCTTACTCAACGGGGAAATGCAGAAGGAAGACAGGGACATTGAAAGAATAAAGGAGCTCAACGACGAGGTGCGCGATATTTACGCGCGCGTCATGGGCAATGAGAATATGGTCGCTTTTTCCCAGGCAAGAACCGAGGTCAACGAGCTTTTGGAGTTTATAACTCAGATCATTTCGGGCAGCGCGGAGGGAAGGGACCCGGATCTTATTGAATACTCACAGGGCTGCGGCGGTGATTGCGGCGGCTGCTCCGGCTGCCATTGAGTGTGACGGACTTTAACCGGCGCTTTTGCTGAGGGGGGACGCGCGTGAGCAGGTTGGATAACATGATAAAGCAGGGGCTTACTCCCATGATGCAGCAGTACTTTCGCATAAAGGAGCAGCATAGGGATCACATAGTGTTCTTTCGCCTCGGCGATTTCTACGAGATGTTTTTCGAGGACGCCGAGGAGATATCCAAAGCCCTGAGTCTCACCCTTACCGGGAGGGACTGCGGCCTGGCCGAGCGCGCGCCGATGTGCGGGGTTCCATGGCACTCAAGCGAAGCTTATGTAGCACGACTTGTAAAAAAGGGCTACAAGGTGGCCATATGC
>JAITVF010000153.1 GCA_031285945.1 Oscillospiraceae bacterium | reverse complement strand
AGAACGTCGGTCATTTCGTTACCACGCTCGCCGCAGCCTATATAGACCACAATGTCGACATCGGCCCATTTGGCGAGCTGGTGCTGAACAACCGTCTTGCCGCTTCCAAACGGCCCGGGAACGGCGGCGGTTCCTCCCCGGCTTATGGGGAAGAGTGTGTCGATTACCCGCTGCCCCGTAGCCATAGGGGAATCGGGGGCAAGCTTTTGCTTGTAGGGGCGCTGAACTCTGACCGGCCAGCGCTGGAGCATGACCACGTCCACGACCTCGCCGCTGTCCTTTCTTACCTTAGCCACCGGCTCCACAATGTTGAAAGAGCCGCCGTTAATCTCCGCAATCTCGCCCGAAAGGCCGGGCGGGATCATAATGCGGTGGGTTATAACGGGAGTTTCGCGGACTGTTCCGATGATATCGCCGCCCGAAACTCTGTCGCCCGAGGCCTTTGCGGGAACAAAATCCCACTTCTTTTCGTGGTCGAGGCTGGTCACGCCGATACCTGGGACTATGTTGGAGCCTACCCGGCTGCGGATAACCTCAAGGGGGCGCTGGATGCCGTCGAATATCATGGTGAGAACGCCGGGGCCGAGCTCGACCGACATGGGCAACCCGGTTGAAACAACCTTCGCGCCGGGGCCTAGGCCCGAGGTTTCCTCGTAGACCTGGATAGAGGCCCGGTCGCCGCGCATCTCAATGATTTCGCCGATCAGCTTTTTATCGCCAACCTGGACCATATCGAACATATTGGCGTCGCGCATGCCTTCGGCCACTACCAGCGGACCCGCAACCTTTACAATCGTTCCTTCGCTGCTCAAGTTTTTCACCTGCTTTTCCTTAAAAAATCAATCCCTGAGAATATCGGCGCCCACAGCGCGCTCAACGCTTTTGTGGAGGTTCCTCATGCCGATGCCGAGGCTGCCGTCCCGCCCCGGGATGGGGATAATTGCGGGAATCCGCGTGTCCTTGTATTTGCTTAAGAGGCCTGGGGTTTTTTCAAGGGCCTGCTCGGTGAGGAAGACGACGCCGTATTCCTCGGCCACAAGCCTTTTGGTTATATCCTCGATTTCCTGGGCTGTTTCGGCCACAAAGGCCTCGAACCCCACCGACGCAAAGCCCATGACGCTGGCCCGCTCGCCTATAACCGCAATTTTTTTATGCATAGGTTTCACGCAGCCTTTCTCGTATAAGCCCCGGATTGACCCCCGCGAGGCGCGAAGCAAGCACGATACGCACCGCCCTGAGCTCCATATCCTTTGCGAGGGCGTAAACCACCAGGACCTCTACCCCAAAGGGAATAAACTTTGTTCCCGAAAGGATATCAAGCCGCAGGTTGTCGCAGAGCCGCTCGAACTCGGTCAGGGAGCCGCCGTCCCGCAGAGGCTGAAGGGATGGCGCGAGCCTTTCGCCATAGGGGGTAGCCTCGATCATATCGACGATGGCGTTCATCCCCTGGGGGAAGGCCGCGGATATCGCCGCCGGGTCGACCGCCCCGCCGGGTGAAAGGAGCCTTTTGAGAAAGTCAAGGTCCTTGCCTATTCTTGACAGGCGAACGGCGGCCTTTATGTTCTCAAGGTCTATGCGCTCCCTTACGATCCGGTGGAGTATCGGGATATCGTAGCCCTGGGCCTTTTCGTTCATGGCGGCGAGCATGGCCTTATCAAGTATCACGTCCACAAGCTGCGGGTCTCCGGTACGGGCCAGAGCGTCCTCCGCCTCGGCCGCGGCCCGCGCCAGCCTCGGGGGTGTTTTTTCGTATACGCCCCCCTTGAACTCGGCGGCGATAACCCCGGCGGGAATACTGCCAAGGCTCGTCAGCATCCCTTCGCAGTCAGAATTCATGGCCTTCGCCTTAATAAGAATCTTTAAATTCAGGGCGTCGTACTCGTAGCGCAAAAGCCTTAAAAAGTCGTGGCCCTCCACAAGGCTTTCCAAAAGCTCGTACGCTTCGTCAAGATTTTCCGAGAGCGCTCTCTCAAAGTCCTCCGCCGGGGTTGTAGCGCCGATCCCCGCGTCGTTGCAAAGCTTCCAGGCCTCCTCAAGAGAGGGCGTCTCGGCCATTTGGAGTATCTGGCGGTTTGTCAGAAGCTTTTTTGAAACCGAGCGTATTCTCGCGCTAGCGTGTAAAAAATCAGTATCCTTAAATTTTACCAGCTTCTCCACCCCCTACGAAAAAAGGATGGAGGAGGCTTCGCCTTCGAGCTCTTCGCGCACTCCGCCTGTAAGAACCTCAAAGGTGCAGTTTACCTCCATGCCGCCCTGGCGCAGGATAAACCCGCCGACAAAGCTCCCGGTTTCCTGCGATATTGCGGCCTTAAAGGGCTTGCCCGCCCTGTTGAGCGCGGCTGAAACCTCGGCCACTACCTTGCCGCCCAGGGCTTCCCTGTCGGAGGCGTTAAAGATATATTCGCCGTCGGCGCTCTGGTATCTTGCCCCCATCCGTGCCATAATGCCGGCACGTTTTTCCTCAGGCATGGCTTTTAGCTTATCGAGCGCAAGGTCAAAGGCCTTTTGCACGCAGGCCTGTCTGGTCGCCAGCAGCATCCTGCGGCGATCCATCTCGGCCTGGCCCTCGGTTCTTTTTGCGATTTGCCCGGCCTGCTCTTTTGCGGCGGCTACCGCAGCCGAGTAAGCCTCGCCGGCCTGCCTCTCGCACTCGGCCGTTGTGGCGTCGGCCTCCGCCCTCGCGGCGGCGGCCTGCTCTTCTGCGAAGGCTCTGGCCTCGGCGAGGATTTTTTCGGTAATATTGGCTACGCCGTTAGGATTGCTCACAATTTCACATCCCGTCTTACAGCAGGATTCCCAGCACCATCAGCAGGGAGATGAGGAACGCGAGGATCGCGTAGGTTTCGACCATGGCGGCGTAGATCATGCCCTTAGAGGATTCGTTGGCGTGCTTGGCGACTATGTTCATGCCGGCCGCCGAAACCCTGCCCTGGCGAACGCCCGAGAAATACCCCACAAGGCCAACCGGCATACAGGCAAGGAAAACGCGCAGACCCGTTTCAAGATCCATCGCCATCGCGCCGCCGGGCATCATGCCGGCAAACACCATGACCAAAAAGCCGATAAGGAAGCCGTAAATGCCCTGAGTACCCGGAAGAAGCTGAAGTATAAGAGTCTGGCCGAACTTGTCGGGATTTTCGGCGGTGACGCCGGTTGCGGCCTCACCGGCTATTCCTACGCCCTTAGCCGAGCCGAAGCCGGCCAGAACAACCGCGAGAACCGCGCCAAGGTAAGCAAAAATAACCCCGTTCATCCCAAGAAGTGTCTCTTTCATGATTTTTGTTCCTCCTTATTATTTGTGACTACGATATATTTGGTCTGTGCCATAAGCGGTGAAAAAGGCCTGCCGCCATCCTCGTAAAACTTGCCGAAAAACTCCACGTAGTGCAGTCTCGCGGTGTGAACGTAGGAGCCAAGCGTGTTTATGCCTAGGTTAAGCCCCGAGCCTATAAGAAACACCGGGACAAAGAGTATGGCGCCAAAAATGTTGCCGCCCGGCAGAGTTCCTATAATGTTGAAGACCTGGGCTATAACGCCGGTTGCGAGCCCCAGCGCAAGTATTCTTGAATAGCTTAGCACGTCGGACATAAAGCCGCTTATGTCGTAAAGGCTGCCTATCCCAAAGATGATTCTGGCTATGGGGTTTTTGCGGTCTCTGGCCTGGGTTAGGATCAGAAGCACCGCCCCCGCCATGGCCATATACATCCCGATTTGCCCAAGGCTTCCCAGAGCGAGAATAGTGCCGACAAGCCACATAAGAAGCCCGGCCTCAAACAAAAGCCAGAAGCCGACGTCGAACAGGGCGTCCAATACCTTGCCGCGCTTTACCAGCATAAAGCCCTTGATTATAAGCCCCAGCCACAGGTGAACAACGCCGATCCCCAGGCAGAGTATCATAAGGGTCATGGCGTCTCCTATCGGGTCGAAGACCACCGGCATGGTTACGGTCTTGCCAAAAAAGACAGAGGCGAGCCTTGGAATAACGTCCCCGAAGTAGCTGCCGTACAAAACGCCCCAGATAGTTGTTGAGATTCCGCACATGGTTATGACCTTTACGAGCTTTACCGCCCCCTCGCCGAGATCCATCTTCTTAAGCATGTAGAGCCCGCCGAAGAAGAGTATAAGCCCGAAGCCCGCGTCCCCCAGCATCATGCCGAAAATTATGAAATATGTTATCGACATAACGGGGTTGGGGTCTATTCCCCGGTAGGCGGGGAGCGAGTACATGGCGGTGACTGCCTCGTAGGGGTTTGCGACGGGCCCGTTTTTAAGGAGAACCGGCGGCTCCTCGTCGTCGTCGGGGTCGGCGAACTCGTAGCAGCAGCCGTAGCGCTCGAGCACCTCGATTGCCTGCGCCTTATTGGCGGTCGGAACCCAGCCCGCGAAGCATATTACGCTCTGCGTGCCCCTAAGGTAGGCGCCCGCCCTCTCCCGCCCCAGCCGGACGGTAATGGCGTCGACTCCGTACTGGAGTGGATACAGGTCCCGGCCAGTTTCCTTAAGCTCGCCGTCAAGCCTCTTAAGGGTCTCGTCGGCCGCCTCAATCTCGCGGGTAAGGCGGGCGATGTTCTCAGACGGAGTTCCGCTCAGCCCCGAGAATATAGCCCTTGTGGCGCCGTTTGCCTTTAAAAGCTCCCAGAGAGCTTCCTCGTTGCTTTTGTGGCATACCGCGAGGAGGTAGATCTGCGCCTCGTCCATCGATACGATCTGAAGGGTGCTGTAGGGCGCTTCTTCAATCCGCCGCTCGGTCAGGGCCTCAAGGTCGGTGGCGGGGGGGAGCAGGCAGTAGCTGACCGCGGTCGTTCTGGTACCCTCCACCTCAAGCGGAAGAGGGCTCCCCGCCCAGGGGCGAAGGGTCGCCTGAGAAAAGGCGTTCCTGCCTCTGGCGGCGCGAAGGCCGGCCGCTTCCTCGTTGACGCGCTCTATTCGGACGCAGAGCTCCTCAGCCCTTTCGAGCATGGCCCGGTCCTCCAGGCTGTCAAAGCCGACCCGCGGCTTTTTTTCAAACATGCCGCGTTTGGCGGCATAGGGTCCCGCGGCCGAAATGGCCGCCGCGTACCGGGAGAGCCGCTGCTCGAGCGCATAGGTTTCTACGGTATCAGGCTCGGTAAGGGCTAAAAGCTCTTCGCCGCCATGCTCCTCCACCGGGCGCATATGTACGCATTTAACGCGCATAAGCTCCCGCAGAAGAGACTCCCGGTCCCCACGCATCCCAAAAACGGACAGCTTCTCCATCCTCTCGATCATAGGCCGCCCACGATCCTTTCCACAATAAAATCGGCCGCCCTCTCAAGCCTTGCCCCGGCAGCCCCGGAAAGCTCGTCGCACAGATTCTTAGATTCCTGCCTTGCCTCGTCAAGTCGCGCCGCGCTCTCACGCTCGGCCCTTCCCAGTATCGAGGCGCTTTCCGCGGCCGCGTCGGCGGCCCTGCGCTCCACAAGGCGCCTTCCGTCTTCGGCCGCGTCGTCTCTTAGCTGCGCCGCGGCCAGCCGGCAGGCTTTGCGCATCTCTTCCGCGTTCTCTTCAGCCGTCCTGATTTTTTGAATCACTTCAACCATATCGTACCTCCTCCTTACAAAGTTGAAACTGCACAACCTAAGGCGGAGCGCCGCCGCAGGCGCTTTGCCCCGGAATGTTGCCTAAAGATTTTATTCTTCCCCTTTTGTGTCATCCCCGCCTAAAGGCCCGGGCTCTTCTCCCATCAGGCGGGCGAAGGCCTCGCCGTCCAGCTTTTCGTTTTTGAAGAGATACTCCGCTATATGGTGGAGCTGAGCCATATGCCCGTTTAGAATATCGGCGGATTTGAGATAGGCGTCGTCGATCAGGGTGCGGACCTCGGCGTCAATTTCGGAGGCCACCGCCTCCGATACGGTGTTGCCCGAGGTGTAGTCGCGGCCCAGGAAAACCTGGTTCTGGTCGTGGCCGTAAACTACAGGGCCCAGCTTTGAGGAAAACCCGTAGCGGGTGACCATGTTCCGGGCCATTTTGCTGGCCCGCTCAAGGTCGTTGGAGGCGCCGGTCGAGATATCGTCGAGTACAAGCTGCTCGGCGACCCGCCCCCCCATAAGAACCACAATGTTCTCGAACATGTGAGATTTTGTAAGGTACTTGCGATCCTCTGAGGGAAGGCTCATGGTGTAGCCCCCCGCCGCCCCCCTGGGAATGACGCTGACCTGATGGACGGGGTCCTGGGTGGGGCAGTAGAAGGTGCAGATAGCGTGGCCCGCCTCGTGGTAGGCGGTAAGCCTCTTGTCCTTTTCGGTGTAAACGTGGCTCCTTTTTTCGGGGCCGGCCACCACCTTTATGGTCGCCTCCTCCACCTCGGCCATGGTTATTGCCTTAAGGTTTCTGCGGGCGGCGAGCAGGGCCGCCTCGTTGAGCAGGTTTTCGAGGTCGGCTCCGGTAAAGCCGGCGGTTGTGCCGGCTATGGTCTTAAGGTTCACATCGGGGCCTATGGGCTTGTTGCGGGCGTGAACCTTAAGGATTTCCTCCCGGCCCTTTATGTCGGGATAATTTACGGTAATCTGCCGGTCAAAGCGGCCGGGGCGCATAAGGGCGGGGTCGAGAATATCGCGGCGGTTGGTGGCCGCCATAACGATAACGCCGGTATTGGCCGAGAACCCGTCCATCTCGACAAGCAGCTGGTTCAGGGTCTGCTCGCGCTCGTCGTGCCCGCCGCCCAGGCCCGCGCCTCGCTGGCGGCCCACAGCGTCGATCTCGTCTATAAACACTACGCTGGGCGCGTTTTTCTTTGCCTGATCAAAAAGGTCGCGCACGCGGCTCGCGCCTACGCCCACAAACATCTCGACAAAATCGGAGCCGGAGATGGAGAAAAACTGCACGTCGGCCTCGCCCGCCACCGCCCTTGCGAGCAGGGTCTTGCCGGTTCCGGGAGGCCCCATCAGGATAACGCCCTTGGGGATTCTCGCGCCCAAGGCGTTGAATTTGGCGGGGCTTTTAAGAAACTCGACAATTTCAACGAGCTCCTCTTTCTCCTCGTCGGCTCCGGCAACGTCCTCAAAGGTGACGCGCCTGCCGTCCTGGGCCGAGCGGGCCTTGGCCTTTCCAAAGCCGGCCACGTTGCCGCCGCCGCGCGACTGGCGCATCATCATGACCCAGAAGACCACCATAAGCCCCACCAGCAGCAAGGTGGGCAAAAGCTGCACCCACCAGGGCAGCTCCTGCATGGGCAGGTAGGTGCCGTCGATTATATCGCTGGGATTGGCCTTGTTGTGTTCAAGAATAAAGGGGGTGATATCCTCTATAAACTGCCCGAGGTAGGGCACCTTATAGATTATGGGCTCGGCTAAGGGGGCGCCGTCCATCCCGGTGATTTCAAGCTCGCCGGTGTTTAGGTCGAGCTCGAACCCGTCCACCCTGGAGCCCTGGAACCAGGACACGACCTCGTAATATCCGTGGCTTTCGGTGTTTGGCTGGTTGTTGTATACCGTCATCAGCACCAGCATGATAGCCAGCAGTATCGCCAGATATATGCCGACGCCCTTTGATCTTTTCTGCAAATGGATTCACTCCCTAAAAATATCGCCTGTTATAGTCGATTAACTTCAAAAGTGGCTCGGCTCCCGGAGGATTTTTTTCGCCCGGCAAGGCCGACGACAACGGTGGGCTGGCGCCCACCTAGGAGGAGAACGCGGTCCGGCGGAAAAAAGGCCCGGTAGATGACAAAGTTTTGGATTTAATCGACTATATATAAAACCGTCAGCAGGCCGAGGGGCTCAGCACCGCCACATATGGCAGGTTGCGGTAGCGCTCGTTGTAATCAAGCCCATAGCCCACCACAAACTCGTCGGGAACTACAAAACCGGTATAGTCCGGCTTAACGTCCACCTTTCGCCTCTCGGGCTTGTCAAGAAGGGTAACCAGCCGCAGCGAGGCCGGGTTGCGGCTTTTAAGAATGCCGCTCAGGTAGCTCAGAGTCATGCCGCTGTCGAGTATATCCTCTACAATAAGCAGGTCCATACCGTCGAGAGGCTGATCAAGATCCTTGAGTATTTTAACCACGCCGGTGGTTTTTACCCCCGCCCCGTAGCTGGAAACCGACATAAAATCGATCCTTAGCGGAATATCTATCGCGCGCATAAGGTCGGCCATAAAGACCACCGAGCCCTTAAGCACACTTACCATCAGCAGATTTTTGCCGGCGTAGTCCCGGCTTATGGCCTCGCCCAGCTCTTTTATTCTGGTCGCGATGGAGCTCTCGTCAATCAGAATCTTAAGAATATCACTGTGCATTTCTTCCCTCCGGAAAATAAAGTATTAATGCCCGTCCCGTTTCGGGCGATATTGCCGCCCTTTCGCAGACGCCGATCCCTTCAACCGCAATAATTCCCAGCTCGTCGGCCACCACCGCAAGCCTTGTTCGCCCGGCGGGCGAAATACCCGCCTCCTGAAAGATATTCTTAAGCGTTTTGGAGCACCCTCTCCCGTTAAGGCGAAGCCTGTCGGCCGGCAGTCTCCCCCGGAAGGTTACAATCTTACTTATTCTATCACAATCAATGGCGCAGGTGAATCCTTTTTTTAGAATTTCAGGCATATTTTTGCTAACTTTATGTTTCCTGGTTGAAAAACTGACTATTTTCCCCGAATAAAGCTCCCTGCACCCGCCCGCCAGCAGCTCGTCCACGGTTATATCCACGCTGAAAAAGGGCTGCGGCTTCTCTTTTTTAATAAGCCGGAAGCTTTTTTTGCCGCTTTTAAGGCTTATATCGCCCCCAAGGCTGCGCGCTCCCTCTCCGGCTCTTATCATCCCGGCCAGAGAGAGGACCGTATCCCGCCCGGCAGAAAGCCCCGCGCCCTTAAGGATTCGCATCAGAACCCTTAAGGAAATGGCGGGGGGAAGGGCGAGAAAGGCTTCTCGGTCAAAGCCCTTATCTCTGCCGATACTTTGGAGCGCTTCCTCCGCGAGGCCATCCAGAAAATCGGCGTCGTCCCTGAGCCGCTCCGCCATCCCGGCGGTTCGTTCCAGAAATCGCGGGTTTTCGGCCCTGAGCAGCGGCATTATGCGGTGGCGGATACGGTTGCGGGTAAAATCGTGGGAAGCGTTGGAGGAATCGGTAACGTACTTAAGGCCGTTTTCATGGCAGTAGGCTTCGATCTCCGGCCGGGAGAGGGATAACAGCGGCCTTACAAAAATCCCCCGCGACCGGGGGATTCCGCATAGCCCCCGCAGCCCTGTCCCGCGGATTAAGTTGAGGATTACCGTCTCGGCGTTGTCATCCTGGTTGTGGCCGGTCGCCACAAGGGCCCCGCGGCTTTTCGCCTCCCTTTCAAAAAAGCCGTAGCGAATGCGCCTGGCGCACTCCTCGAGGCTTTCGCCCGCTTCTTCGGCCAAAGCCGCCACCTGCGCCCTTTCCACGGTCAGGGGGATACCCACAGCCCCGCAAAGGGCGCGGACAAAGCCCTCGTCCCGGTCGCTTTCGTCTGCTCGCAGGCAGTGGTTGAGGTGAAGGGCCTCTACCCCAAGACCATACTCCCCTTGAAGACGCAAAAAAACGTGAAGCAGGCAAACCGAGTCGGCCCCGCCCGAAAGGGCTATGAGCAGCCGGTTTGTCTGCGCCGGGATAATGTATTTTTCGGTTACGGCCCTCACTTTATCAAGCATCGCGCGAGGTCTCCAGTGATGTAAATCGGGTGTGTTCGCCGTCCCAGCCCAGCTTGATTACGCCGGTTTCGCCGTGACGGTTTTTGGCCACGATACACTCGGCCACGTTTTGTTCGCCGGTATCGCGGTTATAGTAGGCTTCCCTGTAAAGGAACATAACCAAGTCGGCGTCCTGCTCGATAGATCCGGATTCGCGCAAGTCGCTCAGCATGGGCCGGTGATCGGCCCTGGTCTCGGGTGAGCGGGAAAGCTGAGAAAGAACTATTATAGGAACGTTGAGCTCCTTTGCCATAACCTTAAGCGAACGGGTTATCTCGCTCACCGCCTGCACCCGGTTTTCGCTGCGGGAGCCGCCGCTCATAAGCTGCAAATAGTCTATTATTACAAGCCCCACCTCCCGCACCCGGCGAAGCCTCGCCTTCATTTCGGGTACGGTTATGGCGGCGGTATCGTCCACAAGAACCGGCATTCCGGCAAGCTCCCTCGCCGAGGCCGCAAGCCGAACCCACTCCTGCGAGGAAAGCTCACCCGTGCGCATCCTGGGCCCCGGCACCAGCGCGTCGCTCGACATTATGCGCTCAACCAGCTGCTCTCTGCTCATTTCTAGGGAAAACACGCAAACGGTTTTGCCCGCCTTTTGGGCCACCGAGGTGGCTATATTGAGCGCGAAGGAGGTCTTGCCCATACCCGGGCGGGCGGCGAGGAGGATCAGGTCGCTTTTGTTGAGGCCGGTCATAACCCGGTCGAGGTCGCCAAAGCCTGTGGGTATCCCCAGGTAATCCTCCCTGTCATCCCCCGAAAGGCGCTGAAGCCTGTCGTAAATGTCTATGAGAATAGCGTCGACCGGCATCAGGCGGGAGGCGTGGCGGTCGGCGCGTATATCAAAGATGCGCTGCTCGGCCGCGTCCATGATGGCCTGCGCGTCCTCGCCGGAGGAGCGGACGTTCTCCATCATCTCCCTAGCCGCCGAAACAAGGGCGCGCAGGTAGCTTTTTTCACGGACAATCGCGGCGTAGGCCTCAACATTGCGGGTAGAGGGAACGATCTGGGCCAGCCGCGCGAGATACACCTTGGCGTCGGCCTCGGAGGCAAATACATTCTCCCGGCAGGCAAGCTCCAGAACGGTTACAAAATCGACCGGTCTGGCCGTGGTAAAAAGGCGCAGCATAATCTCAAAAAGCCTCGCGTGCTCCTCGCGGTAAAAGCTGCCCGGCTTTAAGCTGTCGAGCACGACCGAAAGGGACAGCGGGTCTACGAGAACCGCGCCCAGCACGCTCTGCTCCGCCTCCAGGCTGTAGGGAGGCTCTGCGGCGTAATCCGACTGATCCTGAAAGTTCAAACCGAAAAGGCCTCCCCGCAACAAAAATAACAAGCCCTTAAAGAATCAAAGCAGGGCCAATCAGCCGGCAACCACCACAAAAACCTGGGCTGTAACGTTCTGGTAAAGCTTTATGTCGGCGGTGTAGGTGCCATGGGCCTTGATGTCGCCTTCCAAAGAGATCTTGCGGCGGTCTATGGCGACCCCGAGCTGGCTTTCGATTTCGTCGGCGATTTCCTTTGAGGTAATGGATCCGAAGAGCTTGCCGCTCTCACCCGCCCTCGCCTCTACCTTAATCGATTTGCCCTTAAGCTTTTCGGCTACCGACTCGGCCTCTTTTTGCTCCCTCTCAAGGCGGGTAGCCCTTGCGGACTCCTGCGCCTTATACTCGGCCATAGCCTGCGGGGTAGCCGCCACGGCAAGGCCTTTTTTTATAAGAAAGTTTTTGGCGTAGCCGTCGCTAACCTTGACAAGCTCGCCCTTCTTCCCGCTGCCCTGAACGTCCTCTTTAAGAATTACCTGCATAATTATTATCCCCCTGTTTTCTGATCGCCGTAGTAGGCGTCGATGGCGGCGGTGAGGCTGTTCCTTACCGCCTCGGCGCCGGTATTCTTAAACTGCGCGGCGGCCATGGTCTGGTGGCCGCCTCCGCCCAGCTTTTCCATGATGAGCTGTACGTTTATGGCCCCCATCGACCGCGCCGAAACATTAATTTCCTCCCCGCAGGGGTAGATGACGAAGGACGCGGCCACCCCGCTTATGGCGAGCATCTCGTCGGCAGCCTGAGGGGCCACCAGCCTTATTCCATCATAGCCTGCCTCCGCGGTGGAAATGGCGCAGTCCCCGTATATGGCCGCGCCCGCTATCAGCGCGGATTTTTGCCTGTATTGCTCGATAGATGAGGCAAAGAGCTTTCTTACCTCCACCGTGTCGGCGCCCATTTTGCGCAAAAAGGCGGCCGCCTCAAAGGTTCTTACGCCGGTGCGCATCACAAAATTTTTGGTGTCGAGCATTATTCCCGCCATCAGGGCCTCGGCTTCGATTCTGGAAAGGGTAGGCCCCTTGGGGAAATACTGCACAAGCTCGGTTACCATCTCGGCGGTAGAGGAGGCGTAGGGCTCGTGGTAAAATATGACGGCGTTGTCTATATGCCCCACCAGCTTGCGGTGGTGGTCTATAACCACCACATTGTGCGAAAGCCGGTAAAGCTCCTCCGATTCAAGGACCCTGGGAACGTGGCAGTCCATTACGATAAGAAGGGTGCCCGTTCCCAAAAGCCCCGGAGCCTCAGCCGGCGAGACAAAATCCCCGTGGGTAAAGTCGCCCGTAAGCAGCCGGTCCATAAGAGGCCCGACAAGGTTTCGCTCCTTGTCCACCACAATGGAACAGGGCTTTCCCATAGACCGGACAGCGCGGAACAGTCCCACGGCGGCGCCCATGCAGTCAAGATCGGCAAACCTGTGGCCCATCACCACCACATTGGGGCAGGAGGCTATGAGCTCGGCCAGGGCGCTGGCTATTATACGGGTTTTTACCTTTGTGCGCTTTTCTATAGCCTTTGAAACGCCGCCATAGAACTCGTAGCCGTTCTGCGTCTTTACGGCGGCCTGGTCGCCGCCCCGCCCCAAGCACATATCCAGCGCCTGACGGGCCGACTGCTCGGCCTCGTAAAGGGTTTCGGAGCCGGCCGAAACTCCGGCGCTCAGAGTGGCGGACATACGGCTTTGATCCCCTGAAAGATTTCTCACCGCGTCCAAAAGGTCAAACTTGCCCGCAAGCATCTCGCCCGCGCCCTGCTCCTCAATCACCGCCATAAATTTATCGCGCGAGATTTTAACCACAAAGCCCCGGTGAACCGAGAAGTACCTCTCTATTGCCTGCTCAACCTCGCTCATCAGGCGGGCGCGCTCGGCGTCCTTGTAGTCCTGCACCAGCTCGTCGTAGTTATCCACCGCCATCAGCGCTATTCTGGGCTTTGTGCGGTGATACTCCTCGGCAAAAAATTTAAGCCTCGTGTCATCTATAAGATAGATCACCGACCCCGGCCTCTCGCTAAGCGCGGCAGCCACCACAAAGGCCGTGTACCTGTTCTTCCCTATGCCGACGTCGTAGCCCTCGGGCGGGGAGGTTGCGGTCATATCCACCCCCGGAAGCAAAAGTGAGATATCGGCGCCCCGCATTTCCTTACCGCCGAAAACGTTCTGCGCGCACAGCTCGTTATACCATACGATCTCGCGGCCGTCGTAAACGGTTATGACCGGGGTAGGCAACTCGCAAAGGGCGTCTCCCATCGAGGTTTGCACCCCCAGGGCGATATCCTTGAGCAGCGCCCTTGTCCGCCCGCGCAGGCTCAACAGCATAACGATCACAATAGCGAAAACGGCGCAGGTAACAGTCCCGCAGATGTAAAACAGCCGCCGGTCGTATAAAAGGGTGCTCAGCGTCAGGCAGACCGAGAGTGCCATAAGAGACGCTACAATAGGGGTAAACAGCCTGAGGTTATGCTTACTCTGCATGGAATGCTCCGTTTCGTCCGGTCACAAAGAGTTGCCGAACCCGTACTTGTCCCTATTAAGGGGACGCACTATACCGCCGGACATTCAGCCGCCGCGTGATTATACCTGCCGCCCGCAGGCGGCGAGCCGCTGCGCATAAAATATAATACTTGCGATTATTATACCAGCAAATTCCTTATCGTACAAGGGCTCACGGGGCCCAAAGCAAAACATGTCAAAAAGCGACCGGCAAGGGTGTTGGGGGGCGGCGTCCTCCTCACATAAAAATCCGTCAAAATTTTAGGCAAAAGCACGAACTGGAACATTTATCAAACAAGCCCTGGCTTATTTACGCATCCGCATCGGATTATAATTTGACAACCCAAAGCCGATATAGTAGTATATGTAACACTGGGCAGCCTATGGCTGTACCTCCGGCAGGCAGAGCTGTATGGCGTCGGCTGCGGTAAATATTCCACGCACTCAGCATTGCGCGGCGTGCTTATCGCGGCGGCAGATGACATACGCCACTTTGTTTCCTGCTAATAAACAGAAGAAGGTGTATGCTGATGATCTATTTCGACAGTAAGCGTAAAATTCTAATGGAGTCCGAATATCGCTACAGCTTGCAGGATCTT
>JAITVF010000134.1 GCA_031285945.1 Oscillospiraceae bacterium | reverse complement strand
TATTGAAAGAAACGGCCTCAAGGAGCTCTACAGCTTTACCCTGGGCCAGGGCATGAACTTAAGCACCTTTCGAGCGGGAGAAAACCGGATCGCGTCCATATATTCCGATTCCGGCGCGTCCAGGGCCTTTGTCCTTGGCACCGGCGAGGAAATTGCCATCCCGGGCCTAACCGGTAATATCGACGCCTGCAACGCAGACCTGACCCGTTTTGTTGTGAGTGAGATTCCGGCCGAGGGCAAGGGAGAAAATCCCGCAAGGCTCATCGACCGTGAGGGCAACACCCTGGCCGGGGGCTACACCTCGCTTTATGAGCAGTACGGGACGCTTATCGGCTATCGATATAATTCGCGGCTGGGCATAGGCGCGAATTATATACTCGACTGGGATGGCAACATACTGCTGGGGGCCGAGTACAGCCGGCTTGAGATTCTGCCGGGCAACGCCGCGCTGGCTATTCGCGGGGACTTAATGGGCATTACCGATTTTGCGGGGAACTGGCTTTATAGCGAATCCGTTTTCGAAATGACCGAATCGTCCGCCGCGGCCGTGTCTTCGTAATCGCCCCTCAGAAGAACAACGCCCGAAAGGCCGCTCAGTCCGCCGCCCGAGTATCCTCCATAAAGGGCGAGAGGCTTAGCGTCAGCTGAAAAGCCCTCCGGCAGAAGGAGGGCTTTTTCGTCCCGCCCCCGGTTGACGGCGAATAGAACGAAGGTTTCGCCATCACTGCGTATAAAGCTCACGACGTCGTCGGAAAATGTAAGCGGCAAAAACTCCGCCTTCAAAAATATGGGATAGTCGGTTCTTATTTTGCCGAGGGTCCCAATAAAGCTCACCAGCCCCCCGTCTTCCTTCTCCCAGGGATAGCAGCCACGGTTAAATGGGTCCTTGTAGCCGCACATCCCCGCCTCGTCTCCGTAATAAACGCAGGGCACGCCGGGCAGCCCGAACTGCAATATTGAGCAAAGCGCGAAAAGATGCCTGCCCTGCCAGTACTGCTCCTCGGGGAGCCTGTCGCGGGAGCTTTGCCAGCTGCGGTCGCGCCCCTCCGCCGGGTCTCCGCCCAGCGCGGTTATGGCTCGGGGCGTGTCGTGAGTCGAGAGGGAATTCATAAGCGAGCTTATTACGGGCATGGGGTAGTTTTCGAGTATTTCTGAGATTATATGGTAGAGGCTTTCGCCGCCGCCGTAGCGCATGTAGCGGAGCAGGGCTTCCTTAAAGGGATAGTTCATAACGCTGTCCATCTGTCCGCCCAGGAGATAGCGTCGCCTCACCCCATAGCTTATCTTGTTGGAGGCGTCCTCCCAGACCTCGCCGATGACAGCCGCGTCGGGATCGTGCCCTTTCACGCTGCCATGGAGCGCGTCCAGGAATTCGTCGGGCAGCTCGTCGGCCACGTCCAGCCTAAACCCCATAGCCCCCTGCCCAAGCCAGTGGCGCAAAACGCCCTCTTCGCCGCAGATAAACTCAGAATACCCTGGGTTGAGCTCGTCTACGTTGGGCAGGGTGGGAAAATCCCACCAGCACTCATATTTGGCGGGCCAGTTCGAAAACCGGAACCAAGGGAAATACGGGCTTCCCCGGTCCCGCCAGGCGCCGCCGCAGCCGTTATGATACCGGCCCTCTTTATTAAAATATACGCTGTCCGATCCGGTGTGGCTGAATACGCCGTCCAGAATTACCGATATCCCCAGCTTTCTGGCGGCCCCGCACAGGGAGCGGAAGTCTTCCTCCGTTCCCAGCAGGGGGTCGATTCTTTTGTAATCGGCGGTGTTGTAGCGGTGGTTTGAGTGCGCCTCAAAGATGGGGTTCAGGTAAAGGCAGGTGACCCCCAGCGAGGCGAGATAGGGGAGCTTTTCCTCAATCCCGTTTAAATCCCCGCCGAAGTAGTCATTGTTGAGCACCTTGCCCTCTTCATTTGGCCTCCAGTGGGGCTGCCCGCCCCAGTCGGATCGGAGTATCCTGTCGGCGGGCACGTTTTCCTTATTCTTCCCGCCGCAATAAAACCTGTCGGGGAATATCTGGTACATAATTCCGTTTCCGAAGGCCGCGGGGGCCTTCATTGCGGAGTCGTAAACGGTGAGCTGCCAGTCGTCCCCGCCCGAAAGTGTGGAGCGGCCGTCCGGGCCGCGCGTCACAAGCTGCAGCCCTGCCCTGCCCTTTAGCTCGAAGTGATAAAACCACACCTGAGGCTCTTCGCCCTTAAAAACGCAGCTGTAAATATTGGCGCGGTAATCCCCCTCCTGGAATCTCATCGCGAGCTCAAGCGCCTGCGCTCCCGGCAGGGCGGGGGAGAGGCAGAGGCGGGGGGCGGCGACCATATCCTTTGGCAGGTGAAGCTTAAACGTAACCTCTCGGCCAGCCGGAACCGCGCCGAAGGGGGTTTTGCAGGCGGGGCTGCGGCTATCGTACCAAGGCAGGCTCATTTTTGCAGCCCCCAGATATTCTCGGCGTAGTCGCGTATCGAGCGGTCGGCGCAGAAAATGCCGCTGCGGGCAATATTTACAAGGCTCATCTTCTGCCAGAGTCGCTGATCGCGGTAAAGCTCGCCCGCCCTTTTGCGGATGGCCTTGTAGGAGTCAAAATCGGCAAGGGTCATATAATAGTCGGATTTTTTTAGCATGTCGTTGATGTTTGGGAAGGTGTCGCCGCCAAAGCTGGTGAGAAGAGCGTCCACCGCCTGCCTGATTTCGGCGTTTTGGACGTATAGCTTCCCCGGATCATATCCGGCGGCCCGCCTTTCCTCCACCTCGCCGGAGGTCATGCCGAAGATGAGGATGTTGTCGTTTCCGACCTGCTCGAATATTTCCACGTTGGCGCCGTCCATGGTGCCAAGGGTAACGGCTCCGTTTATCATGAGCTTCATGTTGCCGGTGCCCGAGGCCTCGGTTCCCGCAAGCGATATCTGCTCAGAGATATCGGCGGCGGGCAAAAGCCGCTCCATACGGGTTACGTTGTAATCTTCTATAAAATGGACGCACATCTTCCCCTTTACCGCGGGGTCGGAGGCTATGAGCTCGCCCAAAGAGCAGATAAGCTTGATAATCTGCTTTGCCATAAAATACCCG
>JAITVF010000219.1 GCA_031285945.1 Oscillospiraceae bacterium | reverse complement strand
GGTTATGTCGCTTATAAGGGCGTCGGGGTCTACCTTAAGGCCGTATCGCTCCGAAAGCGCCATAACCCTGAGGCGCGCTTCATCCATTTTAAGAAAGCCGCCGCGCACGGTTTCGACGCCCAGGATTATATTCTCTAGAACAGTAAAGTTGTGAACCAGCTTAAAGTGCTGGTGAACCATACCGATCCCCAGACGGGTGGCGTCGTTGGGCCCGCCTATTCGGACCTTTTTGCCCTCCTTGAGAATTTCGCCGGAGTCGGGCTGATAAAGGCCGAACAGAATACTCATAAGGGTTGATTTGCCCGCGCCGTTTTCCCCCAAAAGCGCGTGAATCTCACCCTTGGCGAGCCGAAGGGTTACGCTGTCGTTCGCGAGCACCCCAGGAAACCGCTTGGTGATGTCAATAAGCTCGATAACATAGTCCAAAGCGTCCGGCACCCCCTTGTAGTCGTTGGTTTTTAGCCGTTGCGCATAAAGTATAATAGCCATGCCCTTTTTGGCTATTATATCATGCTTGCATGATATAATAGCGCATCCAGAGGCGGTTGCCGCCCGCAGGCGGCGAGCCGTTGCGCATAAAATATAATAGCCATGCCCTTTTTGGCTATTATATCATAAAAAGCGACCGAAGTCCTGCTTTGCTTTGAAAAAAAGACGTATCAAAAACAAAAAACCAAGGCGGGAAAAATCCCCGCCCTGGACAGGCTACGCGGCTATATGGCTATTGGCTATATGGCGGTAACCCGGATATCACCGTCTATGATCAGGATGCGGCTGTTGGCAAAGCTGTCGGTCACGTTGAGGACAAGGGGGCCGAAGACCACCTTAACCCCCGAGTGGACCCTGCCGGCGCAGATGATAAAGCTGCTCTGCGCGTGCGCGTTCACGGCCCCCTTTTGGAGCTCGGCTATTCTTTCAGCGGCTTTTATGCGCTGTTCGTTTAGGCCCCGGTAGTTATCCTTTACAGTGCTAACCGTACGCACGTGCTCGGCGGTAAGGCGGTTTTGCTTCTGGAGCTCGTCGAAGCGGTTGAGTATCTGCACGATTTTGGCTATCTCGCCGTCAATGCGGGCAACCTCGGCGTTTAGTCCGTCCAGCTCCCGCTTTTGCCCCATCGAGGCGGCGCACATCTTTATATAGGTGGCGGTGTGGGCCTCGGTTCCCAGACCCTTGCAGTTAAGCATTCCGGCTATATATGAGTTCCCGCCTATAATGGCGGCCCGCTTGCCGGTAAGCTCTACGTCGCCGTCGCACTCAAGCTCGCAGTACATTATAGTATCGGCGTATATGTTCCCCTCGGCCTTTACCGCGCAGTTCTGCAAAAACCTGCACTTTACGTTGCCGCGCGCGTAAATCACCGCCCGGTCCTGGCCCATTACGCCGTCGCCGATGGTGATATCGCCCTTGGCCTCAAGGGTTGCGGCGTCCACCGTTCCCTTAACGATAATGCTTCCGTTTGTGCTGCGCACATTAAAGCCGGCGGCCACGTCCCCCTGTATAAGAATATCGCCGGGAAAAATCAGGTCGCCGGTCGAGTTATCCACATTCTTAACTTTAATGACCTCTTTAACGATCACAATGCCGCGCCGGTCGGTTTCGGCGTGGCCGGTCACAGCGGCGAGAAGAAAGGCCCCGTCCTCAGCAACCTCGGTGCCCTGCCCCTTGGGGGGGGCGGCCGCCTTGCCCGGCAGGCCCGGCAGGATGTTTCCACGCACGTCAAAGCCCTCGGCGCCGATTGCCGGGGGAACTATCTCCACAAGCCGCTGGCCCGCCTCTACCGTGTTGATAAAGCCCAGATCCTTGTAGTCGGCGGTTCCGTCCTCTCGCAGTGCGGGGCGAAGGGTGAGGTCGGTTTTAATAAGATAGCGCAGGGAGCCGTCGGCCCCAACTGTGGGCTTTGTGCCCGCGGCCACCGTTATAGACTGGTTATAAACCGGGGCGACGGTCATCTCCCGCAGAAGGTCTTCTTTTATTCCCGCGGTTACGCCTTTTTCCGAGAGCGCCGCCGCCAGATCCTCCATGAGGGGGTTTTGGGTGTTCTGCCCGGTGCGCTGTATTATTATTTCGGCCTCGTTCCCGTCCCTTATTATGCTTACAAGCATGTTTGGCTTTGTCGGAAGCTCCTGGGTCAGAACCTCGGCGGTGTTTTCTGCGTCGTTCATGCGGGCGCACTCTCCCCCCTCAATATGATGTGACTACTGCCTCAGGCCGTTTACCGTCTGCTCAATTTCATCGGCTACCTGTATCATCCTGGAGTTAAAGCTAAAGGCGCGCTGGGACTCGATAACCTTGACCATCTCGACCGATACCTCTACCCCCGAGCCCTCGAGATAGCCCGATTTTACCGAGGGGTTTTCGAGCGCCGTGGCCTCGCCGGAGGTATTGGTGGCTATGTAGCGGTTATCGCCCAGCTTTGAAAGCCCATAGGGGTTGCTAAAGCCAAACACGCCGATCTGCGAGGAATCGAGCTGAGGGGTACCCGACTCGTCGAGTGGGAGCTCGATGGGCTCGCCCTCGGCGTTGAGCACTCTTTCGCCGTTGGCGGCTGCCAGCCAGTAGCCTCCGCTCTCGTCAATCGACATTATAAAATTGCCCGAGCGGGTGTATTCAGTTTCGCCCTCCGCGTTCTGAACGGCAAAGTAGCCGTCGCCGGTTATGCAGAAATCAAGGTAGTTGTTGGTAGCCTGAGGGGGGCCCTGGTTTATGTTGGTATCCACCTTATTAATCTTAACGCCGGAGCCGACTATGGCGGGCTCTTCGGCCGTGGCGCGGTTGAGGTTGCGGTACATAAGGTCGGTAAAGCTAACCTTCATGGATTTATAGCCCACCGTGTTTACGTTGGCCATATTGTTGGCGACTACGTTCATGTTTTCCTGCTGGGCCAAAAGGCCGGAGCGGGCGGTGTAAAATCCGCGAATCACGTGGTTATTCCTCCTGCGTTAAATTCTCGAAAGGCTCGATACGCCCTGCTCAGACATGGAGTCGTACATTTTTACTATCTGGCTTGCCGACTGAAGGGAGCGCTGGGCTGCGATCATCTTTGTCATTTCGTTGCCCATGTTTACGTTGGATTTTTCGGTGGCGCCCTGGCGAACGACCGTAGCCGCAGACTCGGCGGGGATTTCGGCGTAGTTTTCAGAAATAAAGAGCCCGCCGGAGTCTTTTTCCATGGCGGCGTAATCCTCGGGTATAGCTAGCAGCAGCCTGTCGATCTCAACTGGCTCCTCAACGCCCTGAATATCCTGCTGAGCGTAGATAGTGCCGTTGGTGGAGACGCTGAAATTAGAGGTTCCTATCTGTATGTCGCCCCCCTCGCCCTGTACCCTGCCAAAGCCGGGCAGCACGAGAAAGCCCTCTTCATCCAAGGCGAACTGGCCGTCTCTCGTAAGCCTTTCGCCCCCTTGGGTGTTAACCACAAAGAAGCCCTCGCCCTGAACCGCCATATCGAGGGAGCTGTTGGTAAAATCAAAGCCGCCCTGCTCGTGGTTTGTGTGCTCCTCGTCGGTCACCTGCATCCAGACGCCATCGCCCTGGCGGTGGAGCGGGCTTTGCTCGTAGGTGTTCATCCTTACGGCTATATGCTCGCCAAAGGTCGACAGAGTGACCTCGTCGCGCTTATAGCCGGCCGTGGAGGAATTGGCGATATTATTGGAGATAGCGTTCAGGCGGGTTTGCTGGGATATTATCCCCGAGGCCGCCGTATAGAATCCTCGCAGCATATGCTTTTTGCATCCTCTCTTATATAGACTTGTATAGACTTGTATGAACTTGTATGGACTTGCGGGAGAAAAAAACTATTCCGCAATATAGTCCTTCATAGTGCTTTTCATTTTAACAATTGCCGCCGCGTGTATCTGGCACGCGCGCGATTCGCTTACCCCTAAGACCTCGGCGATTTCTTTAAGCTTGAGCTTTTCGTAGTAGTAAAGTGAGATTACGGTGCGCTCGCGCTCGTTGAGCTTATCGACCGCCCCCGCCAGCTGCTGGTAGAGCTCGGTTTCCATCAGCCGGCCCTCGGGGGAATCCTCGACCGAATCCTCGGATATGTCGCCCACAGTGTTGAGCTTTTGCCAGACGACCTCTTCGTAGCTCAAAACGTTAAAGTTATAGGTTTGCTCCATGACCCTGTCGAGCTGCTCGGCCGTAAGGTTCATGGCGGCGGCTACCTCGGCGTTGGTGGGCTGGCGGTCGAGCTCGGCGCAGAGCCTGCCGTAAACCTGCTCAAAATCGCCCGAAAGCTTCCGCAGCCGGCGCGGGATCCAGTCCTGGGAGCGAATATAGTCGATAATAGCCCCTTTAACCTTTATCGAAGCAAAAGTTTCAAACTTTATATTTCTCATGGGGTCGTATTTTTCCACCGCGTCTATAAGGGCGATTATACCCTGGTTTACAACGTCGTCGAGCTGGGCGTAGTTTTTGTATACGCCCCGCATCCTAAGCGCTATCATCTTAACCAGATCGGAAAAAGCGACCACAATTTCGTTGCGCAGATCCTGGTCGCGGCTCGCGAGATAATCCTCCCAAACCTCGGCGGTGATGGTTGCCCTTGTGACCATTGTTCTTGTCACTTCCTTTCACTCCCTTCAAAGGATGGCTGCCGCTCCTGCCTATATGTATAGTGCGGGCGGCGGCGACTTTTCCTGCGCCGGATTTTACATTGTAACATTTGCCAGCGCCTGAATCTGAATGGTTGGGTCTACCTCCGAGAAGCTTAGCACGGTGACGCCCGGGGTGAACTGGTCGAGCAT
>JAITVF010000218.1 GCA_031285945.1 Oscillospiraceae bacterium | reverse complement strand
CGGCAGAGTTCAAGAACCTCCACAAAAAAGCGCCGGACAAAAGCTTCCTCATCCCTGCCCGCGCGCCTCGTCATATCGCCTATGATCTCATCCTCCCTTGCGGGGTCGTACACCTCGAGGCCTCTCTTTAGCTTGAGGGTTATGATTTCTTTTGAAAGGCTCATCCTCCGCAAAAATATTTCCAGAAGATTTTCGTTAAGCGTGTTCATCTCGTCGCGCATTTTGCTAATACTTTCCATAGGGCGTTTTACCTCCGGTTTGATTTTATATTTTAGCTGGACTGCAGCGGCATGGGGGATTGTCCTTCCCGGGAGTATTAACCGGGTGCCATTCAGGGATAAAATATGTACGATTAAGGGAAGTTTCTTTGCCATTTTTTTTTGTAAACATAACAGTTTATTCATATATCCAAGATATAATTAGATCATGGGCAGTAAGCCCGCAGGGACGGGTTTTTGTCCGGCGATCCGCACGCAAAGCAACCTCTCGATCATCAGTCCACAAGGAGGAACATCATGGAGAAAACGATTATACTGGTAACCAACCAGTACAGCTGCGACCGCATTATCTACGCGGCGCGTACAGTGGCGGACGAAACGGATACCGAGCTTTGCATATTGGAAATTCTCGACGGCGAGTATGAGCTTAATCCTCAGGCGGTGGACTATCTTTTTATGCAGGCAAAGCAAAACAGGGCCGTGATGCGCGTGGTTATCGGCGACGATAAGCTGGAGGTCCTGCGCGAGGCTATAGACCAAGAGGACGTGGCCCATGTCGTAACCGGTATGCCGGGCTCAAACAAGAGCATACTTTACAGCGTCTGGAAGGAATTTCCGGATAAACAGTTCCACGTGGTCGACCAGTCGGGCGAAATCATCGAGGTGGCGCGAACCCACTGCGCGAGCGCCTGATTGCCATAAAACAAACGCTTTACGCGGCATTTGGGAACCCTGTTTTCGGCAGGGTTCCGTTTTTTGCCATATGTTGCCGGAGGGGCGTCTGGTGTGGTATACTTATACTAATCCGCAAATAAAATGCTTTTATAATATTACTCTATTGCTTCCCCCGCCAGAGGCGGGGGAAGCAATAGAAAGAAGTATTTTAAATGCGGAGTAGTATGTAGCATTAAGAGCATAACTCATGTGTGAAAAGGTGAGTAAAATGATCAGGAGTCTTTCGGCCCTGCTCCTGGCGCTGATCCTTGCCCTGGGACCGGCGGAGGGGGCGCTGGGAGAGTATAAATCTCCGGACCAAATCGCGCGGGAGGCCGCGGAAAAAGCGGCCGCCATGCAGGAAGAGGCAAGGGCGGAGATAGAAGCCCGGGCCGAAAGCAAGGCTTTGGCGGAGGAGCCCGGAGACGCCGGGGATGAAGCCCCGCCCGGCATAAGCTTTGAAAAGCCGAGAGAGACCGAAGCGCAGATTGACGCGCGGAGCAAAGAGCTCGAGAAAAAGTACGGCCTCGCGATCAAACGGGATAATGGCGGCAGCGGCGAAAGCTGTGTCGGAACGGCCGCGCTCGACGCGCTGGACCTGGCGCTTGAAAGCGTCACCCCCGCCTTTGTCCGCCAGGTATCTGGGTACTGGCAAAAGAGGGCGGGCAAGCGGCTGAGCTTTTCCTTTACATATTCGCCTAAGGGAGCGACCGCCCTCGGGCTCGGCGTGACAGGTTTTTTTGACGTTGAGAACGCGGTGATCGAAATCTACCTGCCCGACTATTCCCGGGGCGCTTCCTTGGGGGGCGAAAGTCCCCTTAACTGCCTCCACGAGTTCGGGCACGCCGTTCAGTATATGCTTATGGAGCTCCACGGCGAGGCGGCTCTTGAGCGGGAGTGGGGCAAGCTCAACGGGGAGAAGGCCGCCTACACCTTTGGCGAGTACCCCGAGCATTACGACGAAACTGTCTGGATAAGCGCATATGCTTCCACCCGCTACGAGGAAGATTTCGCCGAGGTTTTTGCCCACGCCTTTTTGCGCCACAGGGAGGGTATGGGCTTTGCCTCCCGCCTTACAGACGGCGAGGGTAAATACACGGTCTTAGGCAAAAAGGCGGCATATATAGAAAAACTTTTGAAGCTGTACGCCGGTAACCCGGGCGAGGTTATCGGAAATATGCGCCGCCTGTACCTGGCTTTTGAGTCGAGAGAATATAAGGGACTGACCGTTTCGGGCGATTACCTTCAGTTCGGCGGCTGCCCCGCTCCGAGATACCTGCTTGCCGGCCTGTTAAGCTCTATGAAGCTTACGCCCGATATTGGCGCCTGGGTTAACGATATCGGCGGATGGGAGGTAACGACGGGGGAGGGGAAGCGGTTTCTTATATTCCCCGGCGGCAAATACTTCGCGCTATAGCCCTTCGGTCACGGTTTTACTTTGAGCCGCGAGGCCTCGGAGTTTCTTTGGGCCACATTTTCGAGCAGCAGGGTAATCAGGTTCAGCACCTCCTCCCCGTCGGGCTCGCGTCCGGAGGTGAGGGCGGTTTCGAGGTCGTAGAGCCCGCGGTGAATTTCGCGGTCGGAAGGAACCATAACGGTGTTGTCGGCGCAGCGAAGGGCGTCGTAAAGAATTTCCAGCGCCTTCGCGAAGGGAGCGCCGCGGTTGGCTTTACATAAGCTCGCGGCCCGCCCCACCAACCCGCCCACCGCAGTAACGGCGTAGGCGGCGGCGCTGTCCGCCTCAAGAAGGCGCGTTGCCCGAAGGCGGATTAAAAATATAACCGTTACGATACACCCTAGGCCCAAAAGCTCCGTTACAAGAATTATTCGAAAGGGTAGCCTAGAATGTACCGCTGCCGCCGCAAACCCCGCCGCAAGGAGGGCGTAAGCCGATAAGGCCGGAAGCCCCCGCGATAAAAGAAGCAGGCGGCGGGCGCCTTGGCCCCTGCCCAGAAGAGTCAGAGCCGAGGCGGCGGAAAAAAGCTCCGCGAAGAGCGCCCAGCCAAGGGCCAGCCAGTCGGCGGGAAGCCGTTCCCCGGGCAGGGTCAGCAGGAAAAACAGCGCCGCCGTAAGGACCGCGCAGACAAGGCCGGCAATGCCCGCGGCCGCCATGTGAGCTCTGCGCTTCATAGTCTGTCACCTTCCAGTCGATATTGATATTCTCAGGGCTATTTATATCGTGTTTACATGCTATAATCGGCCATCGCCGTAAGGCGGGCCATAAAAATATAATAGCCGCGTCCTTTGTGGCTATTATAGCATATAATTAGCGCCGCATGAAGAGGGGAGTGACGGGAAGAGTGCATATGCGGCTTTGCGCAATACCGGTGAGCGAATATAACCTTGAGGCGCTTCTAAGGGCGGTTGAGGAGCATTTTGCCCTTTTGGAGGTATGGGATTCGCTGCGGCCGGGTATGAAGGTTCTTTTGAAGCCGAACC
Source organism: Oscillospiraceae bacterium (assembly GCA_031285945.1). GTDB lineage: Bacteria > Bacillota > Clostridia > Oscillospirales > Ruminococcaceae > WRAV01. Next base: position 1,944 of record JAITVF010000218.1, on the reverse strand, counting down.
TGCTGATGAAGCGTCTTCCCGAGCGGGCGACCACAACCCACCCGCTGGTGGTTGAGGCGGTAGCCCTTGTGCTGAAAAAACACGGCGTCACCGATATAACCCTGGCCGACAGTCCCGGCGGGCCCTATACCGTGCCTCTTCTCGACTCGGTATATAAAGCCACCGGTATGGCGGAGGTTGCCCGGAGAACCGGAATCATACTAAACCGAGACACCGGCTTTAGGGAGGTTTCGCTGCCCGGGGGAATGGTCTGCCGCTCCTTCGAAATAATTGAGCCTGTATGCGAGGCGGACTTTATAATAAACCTGCCCAAGCTGAAAACCCACGCCCAGATGCTTCTTTCGGCGGGCTGCAAAAATCTTTTCGGCTGTGTCCCGGGGCTCAGAAAGCCGGAGCTCCACTACCGCTTTCCGCAAAAAGAAAGCTTTGGCGGAATGCTTCTGGATCTTTGCGCGGCGATTAAACCGGGTCTGACTATAGCCGACGCGGTAGAGTCGATGGAGGGCGACGGCCCCTCGGCCGGAATGGTGAGAAAAACCGGGATGACCTTTGCCTCACGGGATGTACACGCGCTTGATCTTGGGCTCTGCCTGTTTGTAGGAATCGACCCGCGCAAAGTGTACACGCTGCGCCGTGCCATGGCGTCGGGGCTGTGTCCTGAAAATCCCGGCGAACTTGTTTGGCTGGGCGAAAAGCCCGCGCCCGTCAAGGGCTTTAGGATGCCGGGGTCGATCTCCCTGGCTTTTTCGGACAAGGCGCCAAAGGTGCTCAAAGGCCCGATACGGCGGCTTGAGCGCCGGTTTTTAGGCCCCCGCCCCAAGGTCCGGGCCAAAATGTGCACTGGCTGCTTAAAATGTGCCGAAAGCTGCGCCCCCGGGGCCATCGGCCTCGATGGTGGAAAGGCCGCGATCGATTACTCAAGGTGCATCCGCTGCTATTGCTGTCAGGAAATGTGTCCGGCGGGCGCGATAGTTATTCATCGATTTAGCCTGCTGCGCATGTAGTATAAAAATCAAGGGTGCGACGATCGACAAAAATAACTCAGGAGGAATGACAGATGAAGCGAACCCCCATGCATTTTTTTGAGGCACTATCGGCGATTCCCAGAACCTCGGGCAACGAATCCGCCTCGGCGGATTTTGTGGAAGCCCTCGCGAAGGAGCACGGATACTTTTGCAGGCGGGACGCCCTTAACAACGTGGTGGTGGTAAAGCCTTCCAGCCCCGGCATGGAAAACGCCGAAACCTTTATGCTCCAGGGGCACCTCGATATGGTTGGTGAAGCGGTGGCGGGCTCCTCCCACGATTTTGCGAAGGATCCGATCCGCCTAATCCGCGAGGGGGACGTCATACGGGCCGACGGCACTACCCTGGGGGCCGATAACGGGATAGCGATTGCCTATATGCTGGCAGTTATGGACGACAGAGACCTGCGCCACCCAAGGCTTGAGCTTGTGTTTACATCGCAGGAGGAGATCGGCCTCATCGGCGCCTCCGCCCTGGACGCCTCAGACCTTAAGGCTACCCGTATGCTGAACATGGACGGCGGGCCGGAGGGAACCTATTTTGTAAGCTGTGCCGGCGGAACCTATGTGGGCGTTGAGAGGGAGCTTGAGTCGGAGCCCGCGCGGGGAAATATTTATCGAATAGAGATCGACGGCCTTACCAGCGGGCACTCGGGGCTTGCCATCAACCTGGAGCGGGCCAACGCGATTGTTCTCTGCGGTATCTTTGCCGACGCTTTGCGCCGGGTGGGCGGCCGTCTGGTGAGTATTGAGGGCGGCGACAAGGACAATGTAATTCCCGCCTCGGCAACGATTCTGATAGCGGTAGAAAATGACCCCGAGAAGCTGCTGACAACCCTGCGCGATAATATGCTCAAAAACTGGGAGGTTGCCGATCCCGGCATGACGATTGACTGGAAGACGGCCTCCTCAGACCGGAT
>JAITVF010000152.1 GCA_031285945.1 Oscillospiraceae bacterium | reverse complement strand
AAGAACCTTTGGCAGCACGCTCTTTTTGGGGGGAAGCTCACTCCCGCCGCCGCCGTACCCGGGGGCAAAGCTGGGGTCTATCTGCCCGTATCCGGGCTGGCGCTCACCGTAGGCGGGCGTCTCGGGCGTTCCGGGGCCGGGAACCTCGCCTTCAATAAACTCGGGCTGGCCGGACTTGGGGATATTTTCGCCGTTACCCGGCTTTTCTCCCTCCGCAAAGGGGTTGCTGTTATTCGTCATGTTGTCGTCAGTCATTATTATCTCTCCTTAAATATGATAAAAATAGTCGGCTCAGGCTCTGGGTATCCCCCGCGAGCCCGGCCAGGGGTTTTTGCAGGGCGATTTTCCCGCCCGCAAGAAGGGCCGCCCGGTCGCTTAAGCCTTCAAGCTCCCCGGGGCTGTGGGTAGTATATATTATGGTCTTCCCGTCTTCTTTCATGGACAGTAGAAAACCTTTAAGCTCCTCGCGATAAATAAGGTCGAGCCCCGCAAAAGGCTCGTCGAGCAAAATTAAATCGGGATCTCCCAAAAGGCTCGCGGCTATGGCGGCTCTTCTGCGCATTCCGCCGCTCAGCTCTCTCACCTTCTTTTTCATGAAGTCCCCAAGCCCCAGCATACCTACAAACCGGCTTTTTACCGCCTCCCCGGCCGATATACCCGCCGCCCTGCCCCAAAAATTAAGGTTATCCCTTACCGAAAGCTCCCCAAATAGTATATCGCCCTGGGGCAGGCAGCTAACGCGGCCGCCCGGGGCGCCGCCTTTAAGGATATCCCGGCCGCCGAGCAGAACCGAGCCGCCGGCAGGGCGAAGCCTTCCCGCCATAATGGCCAGCAGGGTGGATTTTCCGCATCCGTTTTTGCCGATTATAGCGGTAACCGTACCCCTCTCGGCCAGGAAGGATACCCCGCCCAGCACCTCCTGCGCCCCGTAGCGCATATAAACCTCTTTTACCTCAAGCAGTGGCAAAACCCCATGCGCCCCCTTATACTCTATGAGTATTCCGGTACCGGGACCCGGTATGCACCACAGGCTAATTTTACAGCATAAAGCCGCGTTTTACAAGAGCGTATTAGTTACCGGCGCCCGGGACAAAACACCCGCCGGCTGCGGCCGGCACCCTCTTTGCTAAAGAGGGTGGGGTATTGCCGGTGTGTTATTTCTCTGTTTTAGAAGCCTGTGCGAGCCGGGTCAAAACACCCGCCGGCCGCAGCCGGCAAATTATTCCCCGTTTCAGAAGCCTGTGTAAATTCTGGCCCCACCCTCTTTAGTAAAGAGGGTGGCTCCGCAGAGCCGGGTGTTTTGTCCCCCGTTTTATGGCCCGGTTGCGTTACTCCAAAAACCTCAGCGCCAGTGAGGCGTAATTGTTGTGCATAAAGCTTTCCACGCTGTAGGCAAAAAGGGCGGCGCTGTAATCCTCAACCCTCAGGCTTTCGTAGCCCTCGGCGTCAAGCTGAAAGAGGTCTACCAGGGTTACCGTACGGTAGTGGTCGCAGAGAAAGGGCAGGTAGGAAAGAGCGGTGTGGTCGCCGAATACCAGCAGGCTGTTGTCGTAGGGGGCGGTGCCGGTCACTGTGGTTATGCCGTAGCCCTCCATCCCGCCCAGGTATATATTCATGGGCTTTCCGATTTTTGCCGCGTGAAGGGGGTAGAGGGTGTGCCAGATTTTAGATTCCTCGCCTATTTTTTCAACCATATATTCCCGGGGCGACTCTGTGTAGCGGTAAACGCTCAGAATATCGGCTCTGGCGTTATTAAAGGGCGAGTGCTCGTATAGGTTGCCCTGGTAGCCGTCCAGCACATATTCCACGTCGTAGTCCGAAAGGCTGGGCCTGCGTATTCCCTCAAGCATACGCCTGCCAAGCTCGGTGTAAACGTAAAACCCCCCCAGCGAGGTTAGCCCGTCCTCAGTGCGGTAGTAAAGGTACTGCTCCCTTGCGTTAAAGAGCACCTGGTATACGTCCACCACAGTAACCCGGCCGGTCATATGCGAGTAAACGTCCTCGATATACTGCTTCTGGTTAAAGAGCCTGGAGCGGCTAAAGGGGGGCAGTCTCTCCTGGCGTATGGCGCTGGCGGTAGGCAGAATCATGCAAAAGGTCGCAATCTCCATCTCCTCGGAAAAGGTAAGTATGGCCTCTTGGTTCTCTCTCGTAATAGAATCGGTAGTCGGGGGGTCCAGGTTGGGGATAAGCTCGTCGCCGTTTATAAATATCCCGTTGTATTCCCTTTGCCCCCCAAAGGCGCGCACAGAAAGGCTCATCTCCCTGAGCCGCTCCTTAAAGGGCAAATTTTCACGTATATGATTGCTGAGCTCCCCTAAGGCTCCCCCGTCAAGAATGCTCCGCTCTGGCGGGAGTTTATAGCCGTCGCGCGCGGTAAGCCGCAAAAAAAACGCCGGTATAAACAAAAGCAGCAGCGCCACCGCCGCTTGGCTCAGTCGCTTCATGTGCCAAGACTCCCTTCTTTTCGGGCTTTTCCGGTTCAGGCGCGAGCTGCCTTACGCGCTGTAGGCCGTTAGGGCAAAGAGCAAAAAGAGGCTAACCGCCGCCGATACAAGGGCCGCCAGCTTTGGCAGCCTCGAGCGCAGCGAGCGCATAAGCAGGCTGAATACGCTGGTCGCAAAAAGCAGGCTTATTACTATAAGCAGCCAGTTAGAGGAAAGTATATAGCCGGGAAGCCCCGCGCCGGTATCCTCGGCCGCCAGCGGCCACCCGCCCCGCAGATCAAACATATCCGATATAAGGGCCGCGGCCTCCCCCGGCGAGTCGGTGCCGAATATGGCAAAGCTTATCATTACAATAAAAAACGTATATATCCGCTTAAAGGGCGTAGGAATTTTCTTAACCGCCCCCTTAAGGACAAAGCCCTCAAGAAAAGCGAAAAAGGCCAGATATAAGCCCCAGATAAGAAAGTTAACCCTCAGGCCCAGGAATAGCCCCAGCCCGGCGCCGGCAAGAAAAACCCGCAGCGCCTCCCGGCCCCTGGCGGCGTTTTGGGGCAAAATGGCGCGAAAAAACCGGCCCGCCCCGCTGTGAAAGCGCTCAAAAAAATCCTCCACCCCGGCCGACTGGTAGGGATAGTAAAAGCTTTCGGGTATTAAAAGGCCCATCATCCGGCCAACCCCACGCGCCATATCGGTGTAGCCGGAAAACCGGTAAAAGGCGCCCAGGGCAATCGCGATCACCGCGCACCACGCTACCGGCGCGGACTGCTCGGCCTCCGGCACCGCCCGCAGCGACCTCGCCAGGGCTTCGAGCTCAATGCTAAGTATCCCCGTTTTAACGGCTCCGCCTATAAAAATGGCGGCTCCCTTTCCCAGATCCTTTATAGAAGGCGAGGGCGTTTCGAGCTGGGGGGCGAACTCGCTGTAGGGCATAAGTGGCCCTGAGTAAAGCCTGGGGAAAAAGCAGCAGTAAAGGGCCAGCGGCACCGGCGTCTCAAGATAGGGCGCTTTTCTTTTATAGACCTCGTACACGCACCAGACCCCCGAGATAGCAACCACCGAAAGGCCTAAGGGAGCCTCGGGAAGCCTTCCCTCCCGCAGCGTAACCTCGAACCATACAAGCACTCCCGCAGACTTTAATGCTGAAAAGGCAAGGCAGCACCGGCGCGCCGGCGGGGTATCGTCAAAGCGCTCCATCACCAAAAGGGCCGCCCAGTCAATGGCTATGCAGGAAACCGTATACAAAAGCATCGAGGGCTGGGCCAAAAGATAATACCCCAGCGACAGCAAAAGCAGAGCCCCGCTCCGCCAGACGGGCGGGGTGAGCAAAAAAGCCGCCAGAGCTACCGGCAGCGCCGCGTATAAAAACGACAGCCCGTATATTGTGTGCATATTTTAATCCTCCGCCCCCTGGCCGTCATACGCAGCCGTTGCTTACCCTTTCGGCCAGCTCCAAAAACTCCCCCCTGGTCAGCAGCCGGGTTAGTACGGCGGGCAGGGCCTTGGCCGAAAGGCGGGCGGGCAGGTCAAGCTCCCGCTTGAGGGCCTCTCGCAGCTCCTTTGAGTTTTCCCTTCCCGAAAGGCCCGCGTCGTAAAGATCCATCGGGGTTATGGGGTCTTTTTCCGCAATTTCTTCCCCGCAAATAAGCCCCGCCTCGCCAAAGAGCCTTATGAGCACAGGTGCGGGAATCCCCTCCACCCCCAGCTTGCCTTCTTTTGAGAAGCCCTTCTTCCGCTTTTCCCTGCCGGGGATATCGGGGATGTAAAGGTGAGTTATCCTGTCCCGGGGCAAAATCCCCGAGAGGTGGCGGCGTATTAAGAACCCGGCCGAATCGGAATCGGTCAAAAGAACAAGCCCCTGCCTTTCCCCAAGGCTTCTTAACAGGGCCCGGGTTTTGGGGTCGTTGAATATCCTAAACCCGCCGGTCGTCAGAATAAGGGCGTCAAAGAGCGACTCGAGGGCGATTTTATCGTATTTTCCCTCAACTATCACGGCGGGCGTTATCCTGGGCTTTTCTCTCATACCGCCCCACGCCCTTCCGCGCAGAGAAGAATAAGGCGGACTACGGCCTCCTCGAGCAGCAGCTCGTTGCCCACAGAGGTGCTCTTCATCCTGCGGTCGCAGTCGCAAAGAAGGCTCACCGCCCGCCTCACCGCTCCGGCAGAAAGCCGGCCTGCGTTTTTATAAGCGTTCTGTGCCCGCCAGGAGCTTTTGTAGCCAAAGTCCCCCGCAAGCTCAGACGGCCCCTTGCCCGCCTTTTTGGCGGCCCTTCCCCTGTAAAGGTCGCAAAAGCTCATCGAAAGGGTCGCCAGAATCGAGACCGGCTCCTCCCTCAGGGCAAACAGCCGGCCAAGAAGGCCGAGCGCCTCCCCCGCGTTCCCCGCGAGGATAAACTTTTGAAGATCAAAAATCCTCGCCTCGGTCTTTGGGGTTATCAGCGCGTCGGCGTCGGCCCTCGTTATTTCGCCGCTTTGCTTAAAGGCGCAAAGCTTTTTAAGCTCATTTTCCAGATTATAAAGCTCGGTATCGCATATTCTGAGCAAATATCCGGCTGTGTCGGGCCTTAAGTCGCAGCCTCTCTCCCTAGCGAAGGCGACACAAAAATCCGTAAGCTCCCTCTCTGAGGGGGCCGCGAATTCCGCACAGGTACCAAGCCTGTCCGCAAGGGCCGTTATCTTCTTCCCCGCCGAGCCCGAGGCAAAGCCCGGATCCCTCGCCGTTATTATAAGAAGTGTGGATTCTGGCCGGTCGCCCAGGATATTCTCAAGGGTTTTAATATCTTCATCCTCTAATTTTGAGGGATCAAGATCGGCCAAAAGAACCTTGCGCCGAGAAGCGAAAACAGGCAAGGCCTCCACCGCGTCCCAAAGGGCCGTCAGGTCGGGGCGGCGGCCGTCCAGCCTTATCGAGTTAAAGGAATCCTCTTCGCCAAAAAGCCTGGCCGCCCAGCGGTCTATAACAAACGGCTCCTTTCCGCAAAGAAGAACAAGACCCTTAACCTCGCCCCTGCCATAGGCCTCTTTAAAGCTTTTCTCGTCTTTATGGCGCAGCGCGAAACACCACCTTGTAGTAGCTTGGAAAAGTAGTAGCCGGAAAATAGATATTGGGCCCGGGTGTTTTTACCCGTTTATTCCCCGCCCTTTTCGTCTTCGTCCGCAGCGCCCCCGGTCTCCTCGTGATCTTCGCCGGTCTCCTCGTCCTCGTCGCTGTGGGGGCCCTTCGCAAGGGTTACCACACGGTGGCCGTCCGAGAGGCGCATAACCCTAACCCCGCTGCCGTAGCGGCTCTGTACCGCTATATCGGCCGCCGCGATTCTTATTATGATGCCGTCGTCGCTTATAAGGAAGACCTCGTCCTCTTCGCTTACTATTTTTACGCCCGCCACCTCGGCCTGACGGTAGACCTGGATCCCCTTGCCGCCCCTTGACTGTAGGCGGAACTCGCTTATATCGGTGCGGCGTCCCTTACCCTCAACCGAAACGGTGAGGAGCTGTTTTTCCTCGTCCGGCAAGATCACCTCAAAATCGACTACCTGATCGCCCGGCGCAAGGGAGATTGCCTTTACTCCCCTGGCGCCCCGGCTCAAGGACCTCGCGTCCTCCTCGTGAAAGCGTATGGCCATACCCATCCGGGTTGCGGCCACAAGCTGGGAGCGGCCGTCGGTCAGGCGGACCCCGCAGAGCATATCGCCATCGTCCAGGTTTATGGCTATAAGCCCGCTGCTGCGCACGTTGCGGAACTGCGAAAGGTGGGTTCTTTTTATAACTCCGTTGCGTGTAAGCATAACCAGGTAGCTGTCCTCGTCAAAGCGGCTCATCCTTATCATGGCGGCCACATGCTCGCCGGAGGTTAAGGACAAAAGGTTCACTATATTGGTTCCCTTGGCGGCTCTGCCCGACTGGCCTATCTCGTAGGTTTTAAGCCGGTAGCAGCGCCCCAGGTTTGTAAAGAACATGATATAGTCGTGGGTTGAGGCTATAAATAACTCCTCTACAAAATCCTCCTCCCGCTGCTGCATTCCCGAGATTCCCCTGCCGCCCCTTCGCTGGGTTTTATAGGCCCCCAGCTCCTGAGCCTTCAGGTAGCCGTAGTGGGTAAGGGTTATTACCCTGTCCTCAACGGGGATAAGATCCTCAACGTCCACCTCGCCGCTCACCATCTGTATTTCGGTTCTGCGCCCGTCCGCGTATTTCCTGCGCAGCTCCGCAAGCTCGTCCTTTATAATTCCCAGCACTCTTTCGTGATCCGAGAGTATCTCGTTATACTCGGCTATTTTGCCCTTAAGCTCCAAAAGCTCGTCGAGCAGCTTCTGCCGCTCAAGGCCGGTAAGGCGGCTCATGGTCATCTGGGCGATGGCGTTAGCCTGCTCCTCTGAAAGGCCAAACCGCTCCATCAGCCGGTCCTTGGCCTCGGCGGGGGTTTTTGAGGTTCTAAATATGTTAACAACCTCGTCTATGTTATCCTGCGCTATAACAAGGCCCTCTAAAATATGGGCCCGCTCCTCGGCCTTTTTAAGCTCGTAGCGCGTCCTGCGCTCGATAATCTCGCACTGAAAGTTTACGTAGTGGGTGAGCATTTCCTTTAAGCTCATAACCTTGGGGCTGCGGTCGTGAAGGGCTATCATGATTACCCCCTCGGTCGACTGCAGCTGTGTAAAGCTGTAGAGCTGGTTTAAGGCGACCTGGGCGTTTGCGTCCCGCTTTAAATCTATAACGATCTCCATCCCGTCCCGGTCGGAATGATCGGCCAGGTTGGAGATTGAATCTATACGCTTTTCCTTTACGAGCTCGGCAATATGCTCTATAAGCCTAGCCTTGTTGACCATGTATGGGAGCTCTGAGACCACGATCCTCATCCGGCCGGATTTTTCGTCCTCACGAATCTCGGCCCGGCCTCTTACCGTTATCTTGCCCCTTCCCGTGGCGTACGCGCTGCGTATCCCCTGGCGGCCCATTATTATGCCGCCGGTCGGGAAATCGGGCCCCTTTATGCAGGTCATAAGGTCGTCCAGAGTAGCCTCGGGGTTTTCTATAATCAGGTTTACGGCGTCGATAACCTCGCCCAGATTATGGGGGGGAATGTTAGTGGTCATGCCTACGGCTATCCCCATAGAGCCGTTTACCAAAAGATTGGGGAAACGGCTGGGCAGAACCTTGGGCTCCTCGAGCCGGTCGTCGTAGTTAGAGGCGTAGTCGATCGTTTCCTTATCGATATCGGTAAGCATCGCCGTAGCGATTTTGCTCATCTTAGCCTCGGTATAACGGTACGCGGCGGGCGGGTCGCCGTCTACCGAGCCAAAGTTGCCGTGCCCGTCCACCAAAGGATAGCGCAGGCTAAAATCCTGCGCAAGGCGAACAAGGGCGTCGTAAACCGAGGCGTCGCCGTGGGGGTGATACCTGCCCAGAACGCTGCCCACGGTATCGGCGCACTTGCGGTAGGCCTTGTCTGGGGTCAGGCCGTTTTCGTGCATGGTGTAAAGTATGCGGCGGTGAACCGGCTTAAGCCCGTCGCGCACGTCGGGCAGCGCGCGGGATACTATTACCGACATTGAATACTCAAGGAAGGATTTCTTCATCTCATCCTCAATATCCACCTGTACGATCCGTTCGTTGAATTCCTGCATCGGGTAACCACCTTATAGTTGTTGGCGTGTTGTTGGCGTATGGTTTTTAGCTTAACAAAGGGCGTGCGGGGCTTCTGTGACCCGGCCGCGATACGGCGTCAGTCGGCGCCATATTGTCAAACGTCAAGATACCGCACGTTTCTGGCGTTTTGCTCTATGAATTCCCGCCGGGGCTGAACCTTGTCCCCCATCAAAATAGTAAAAACCTCGTCGGCGGCGGCGGCGTCCCCCATGTTTACCTGGAGTATAAACCGGTTCTCGGGGTCCATTGTGGTTTCCCATAGCTGCTCGGGGTTCATCTCGCCAAGGCCCTTGTAGCGCTGGATATCCACCTTAGCTTTTCCGTCCTGATTAAGCTCGGCCAGTATCCTGTCCCGCTCCCGGTCGGTGTAGGCGTAGCGGAACTCCTTGCCCTTTGTCAGCTTATACAGGGGCGGCTGAGCTATATAGATATGCCCCGACTTTATAAGGGGCTCCATAAAGCGGAAGAAAAAGGTCAACAGCAGCGTTCTTATGTGGCTGCCGTCAACGTCGGCGTCAGCCATGATAATAACCTTGCCGTAGCGTAGCTTTTCAAGGTCAAACTCCTCGCCCATACCGCAGCCGAGCGCCAGAATCACCGGGGAGAGCTTATCGTTGCCGTAGACCTTGTCGAGCCTTGATTTCTCTACGTTGAGCATCTTGCCCCACAGGGGGAGTATTGCCTGAAAGGTTCTGTCTCTTCCCATCTTGGCCGAGCCGCCGGCCGAATCACCCTCTACGATATATATCTCGGTGGTTTCGTTGTCGCGGTTGATACAGTCGGCCAGCTTACCCGGCAAAGAGGCCGATTCCAGGGCGGCCTTTCGCCTTGTTAATTCCCTCGCTTTTTTAGCGGCCTCGCGGGCTCTTGCGGCGCCCAGGGATTTATCCATGACGGCCCTTGCCACAGAGGGGTTTTCTTCAAAAAATACGGTGAGCTTTTCGTATACCATCGATTCCACAAGGGCCCTTATATCCATATTGCCCAGCTTACCCTTGGTCTGGCCCTCGAACTGGGCGTCCTGGAGCTTTACCGAGACTATGGCGGTCAGTCCCTCGCGAACATCCTCGCCGGTGAGATTCTGGTCTTTTTCTTTTAAGATCCCGTTCTTTCTGGCAAAGTCGTTCATGGCCCTTGTAAGGCCCGTCTTAAAGCCGATCTCGTGGGTGCCGCCGTCGCCTGTGTGTATATTGTTGGCAAACGAGAGTATAAGGGCGTTGTAGCTTGAGTTATACTGCATAGCGAGCTCGGCCGACGAGGTGCCCTGCGCCGCCGTTAAGAATATAACCTCATCGTGCAGAACCTCTAGCTGCTTTCGGCTATGGATATGCTCTACAAAGCTTACAATGCCGCCCTCGTAGCAAAGCTCGGTCTCCACCGCGTCCGGCTCACGCATATCTGTGATCGAAATAGCTATGCCCGCGTTTAAAAAGGCCTGCTCCCTGAGCCTGTCGAGAAGGGTCGGGTAATCAAAGCGGGTATCGTCAAAAATTTCGGGAT
>JAITVF010000139.1 GCA_031285945.1 Oscillospiraceae bacterium | reverse complement strand
ATGTAGTCGTTAAGATTCTCCCTGTGATATGGCGGGATAGCCTTTAAAACCTCAGGATCCAAAATATCGGAAAACAAAGCCTCCAGGCCTTCGTCCGTAATATCAGTAAACATTTGGTAAGCTTCGTACAGTGAATCCCTGTTTCTGAGCTTGCGCATTTTTTGCGAGACTGCCAAAAGACGCTGATTTCTCTGTTCCTCGCTAGGCTCGCTTTTTTCTTCCCGCTCCCCTCCCTCGCCGGCTTCCGCAAGCATCTGAAAGGGCACATAGTCAAGGATAAATGCCCCGAGAACCGCCTCGCCCCTTTTTTCGAGAAGCCTTGCCGTTTCAAAGGCGAGCAGTCCCCCCGCGCTGTAACCGCTTATAATGGCGTTGGTTTTGTGCGCCGCGATTTCATCGGCGTAAATTTCTACAAGCTTGTCAAGATCATAATACTGCGTGGGCTCGCTGTTATCCATAAAATACGGAACCCCCCAGCAATCGTAATCCAACGATTCACAAAGCTTTATATAGGTATATATTTCACCCATACCTTCGTGAATAAAGTATATGCTCTTATCTCTTTTTGAGCCTTTTTTCAGTAGCACAAGATTTTCTCCGCTCATTTTAGCGCCTCCATTCAGCTATACGGCTATTTGATTTAACGCGGGCTATACCCAGTATGAACTGCGCTGCCACGCGTAGTGCGGCGTTTTTATGAACGCCCCGCCTTTATATATTTGCTTCCATTTTACGGGATATCCCGCCGAATAAAGCTCGGCGATCCCCGCCATAATGTTTTTGTAAAACGGTATCTTCTTTCTGACCGAGCTTATAATCGCAATATCCCGGCCGCCGGCCGCCTCGCAGCACTGATTCCAAGCGTCGTAAATATAAAAGCTCAGCGCAGAGCCGTCGCCGATTTCAATAAACCTGTCGCAATTATCGGCGATCATCTCGCTTATTCGCCCGTAAAAGTCAATTACGCCGGTCGTATGATTCTCCCAATAGGCCGCGCAAAGCTCCCGGTACTCACCTCTCGCATCGGCCGCCGTCGTGTAAATAGGGGTAATCGGGCCGCCTGTTCGCGTGAGAATATCCGGCCTTAAGTCCGACCTTTCCCCTCCCCCGGCAAATACACGGGAGTTTTTGCCCGCCGGTAGATAGCGGCAGGAATAGCCCTCCACGGCAAGCTTCTGCGAGACCTCATCCATATCCCGCGCCGGGCCGGAAATTGTCAGCGAGCTGGGCGAATTTATGGCGGCAATGGCAACATTGCCGCAGTCCGCCAACAGCCCGCCGATATCCTCGGGAGAGGCCATTACATGCAGGCTCCTTACCGCCTCGCGCGCGGCCTGTTGCAGGCGCGTCCTGTCGATTATAGTCCGCAGGGCCTCGCCCCTGGTCAACATTCCGGCCAGATACGCCGCCGCAACCTCGCCCTGCCCGTAGCCCGCGAGGCGGGTAGGGCCAACGCCGTTATTCTCCCATTCCCTGCACAGCGCCAGCTGAAAGGCAAAATACAGGGCATTATCCTCCGTCTCCCGCCCGTTTGGCGTAGGGGCCGGTTCTGAATCCAGATAATCCCGCAGCGAATTCCCGGTAAGCTTAATAAATTCCGTATCAGCCTCCTGCAAAGTTTCTGAAAAAACAGGAGCGTTGAACAGCTCGCGCAGGTCGTCGGTGAGCCATCCCTCGGGGCTGTCGGAAAAAACGAACACAGCCTCCTCCGATTTTCCCGGTACGCCCTCCTGATAAAATACTCCGGCGTCGTCTTTACCGCCAAGTAACGCCTCTAAGCCCGACTGAAGAGCCCTGAGCGTTTCGCATGTGATTGCGGCCCTGTACCCGAAGTGATCCTTTTTAACTCCCGCGCAATAGCACAAATCGCCGAGCGAGGCTTGGGGGGCAGTCTTTATAAACTCCAGGTAATTCCCGGCGTTTCCTTTTAAAGCGAGCTCGTTGTGACCCGATACCGGGAAAACATATCCGCCGGCCCTTACGGGCGGCTCCGGGATTTTGTCCGGCGCGCACCGCGCCGGCAAAAAATTTTCTATTCCCTCGAGAACCGCGTGTGCGTTCGTGCCACCCAGCCCAAAGCTGCTTACGCCCGCTATGAGCTTTTTGCCCTCGGGCCAGGGCCTTAATTCGGTGTTGACCCGCACCGGCAGGCTTTCCTCGTCGATATTCCTGCCGAACCTGGTAAAGTGGAGGCTGGGCGGCAACTTTTTCTCTTTCAGTATAAGGCAGGTTTTTATGAACGAGGCCATTCCGGCGGCATACTCGAGGTGACCTATATTTGACTTTACAGAGCCGATCATGCAATAATCCCCGTCGGCACGGCCCTCTGAAAGCGCGGCCTTGAGCCCTGCCAGCTCTATTTCGTCCCCCACCGGCGTTCCCGTTCCGTGAGCTTCTATGTAGCAGAGCTCACCCGGCGAGACGCCGGCGTCCTTAAACGCGGCTTTCATAAGCGCCGTGTGCGCCCCGGCGTTAGGGTAGGTAAACCCCCTGCCGTTTCGCCCGCCGTGGTTTGTCGCCATACCGGAAACTACGGCCAGGATATTGTCGCCATCCTGCAGCGCTTTTTCCAGCGATTTAAGGATCACTACGCCGGCGCCCTCCCCGCGCACATAGCCGTCGGCCTTTTCGTCAAACGCCTTGCATCTGCCGTCGCAGGCGAGAAGGCGGGCGTTTTGAAATATCTCCGTTATATCAGAGGACTGGAGCAGATTGCTGCCACCCGCCACGGCAACCTCGCACTCTCCGCCGCGAATTCGCATACACGCCTCATTGACGGCAAGCATTGACGTTGAGCAGGCTGAGGAAATCGAAAAGCAAGGGCCTCTAAAGTCAAAGGTATATGATATCCTGTTCGCCAGAGCAAAGCTTTCGCAGCCTGTCAGAGAATAAATATCAGCGGTTTTATCTTCAATCTGCCGCATAAAGTAGTGAGAAGACGACGGGGTCTCTCCCGTTCCCGTAAATACGCCGGTGTTGCTGCCGGCAAGCTCCTTCGCCGTGATTCCAGCGTCCTCAAGGGCCTCCCACAGAGCCTCCAGCATAAGCCGGTGCTGCGGGTCCAGCCTGCCCGCCTCTCTGGGCGTAACGCCAAAAAAGAGCGGGTCAAAAAGATCGATGCCGTCAATATAGCCACAGATATGCTTTTTGTCTGTATTTCTTCTGAAATCGAGCTTTTCCCTTCCCTCCGGCAATGGCCTGGTGGCGCATCTTCCCTCGGCCAGCATACGCCAGAACTCTTCCGGGCTGCCGGCGCCGGGAAAGCGGCAGCCGATACCTATGACCGCCACCTTCCCGGTTATGTCTTTAAGATATGGCGCCGGATCAATTCTTTCGCCAGGGCCGGGTGTACACATAATCGCACTCACTTTCACGCGCCGCAGTCATATTGTTTTCAGCCCAAGCTGTCTATATAGGATGAAAGGCTGCGAACGCTCGTGTTGTTGAATATCTCGTTGAGGGGAATGGTCGATTTAAATTCCCTTTGCAAATGCATCATCATCATGGCGGCCTTAAGGGAATCCCCCCCTATGTTGAAAAAATTGTCCCCCACCCCTATATTCCTGTTCTTTAACAGGTTTTGCCAGATCGCCATTACTTTTTTCTCTGTTTCGCTCATAGACGATTCCCGCGCCCCTTGCGCGGGCGCATCATGCGATTCGGCCTCCAAGGGCTCCGGCAGGCTTGCCCTGTCAATTTTATCGTTGTGGTTTTTTGGCATCTTCTTTATGAAAACGTAGCGCGACGGTATCATGTGCTCCGGAAGGTCTCTGGAAAGATGGGCGCGCATTTCCTCCGGGGTGATTTCGCCGTCGGCGGAAAGATAGGCGCAAAGATAATCCATCCCGTTAGAATCGGTAAGCTTTTTAACCGCGGTCTCCCTTACCCTGTCGTATCCAAGAATCCGCGCTTCAATCTCACCTAGCTCAACCCGGAATCCCCGAACCTTAACCTGGCCGTCGTTTCTGCCCCGGTATTCGATAGCTCCGTCGGGCAGCCACCGGCCCCTGTCGCCTGTTCTGTACATCTTTTCACCGGGAAGATAAGGGTTATCAACAAATTTTTCTCCGGTGAGCTCCGGCTTGTTTATGTAGCCCCTGGCGAGCCCCGCGCCCGATATGCATATCTCGCCGGTCACGCCGGCGGGAACAAGCTTAAGCGCCTCGTCCAGAATGTAAATGCCGGCGTTCGCCACGGGGAAGCCGATCACTGTTCTGGGGGGGCTTTCCTTCCTGTTATGGGTATAGGTCGTCGCGTATATTGCCGCCTCGGTCGGGCCGTAGATATCGACCAGCGCCGCCTTGTCGGTCAGGCTGTGGAACTTGTTTATTGTGGCCGCGCTCAACGCTTCCCCGCCCGTAACAAGATACTTAACGGATTTCATCGCGTTGCCGCCCTTCTCCTCCATAAAGCTTAAAAGGACGTTTAGCATAGAGGGTGCAAAAAAGCAAAAGCGTATCTTGTAGCGTTCTATTATATCCAGAATCCGCAGCGGGTTTTTTTCATCCTCCGCCGGCAGTACAAATATCCCCGAGCCTGAGAAAAACCAGGTAAAGCATTCAAAAACGGTGCCGTCAAAGCAATACGGCCCTCTTATCAGAGCGGTGTCGTTTTGAGTGAGCCCAAGCCTTTCGACCGTGTAATTGATGATATTATAAAGCGACCGGTGCTCGATCATAACGCCCTTAGGCTCGCCCGTAGAGCCCGAGGTGTAGATAATATAGGCGGGATCACGCGCTTCGGGCGTTGCCGGCAAATTGTCCGTGGCATACCCCTCAAGCTTTGCGTCCTCCCAAACGACCACTTTTATCGCCCCGTCTCCTCCCGCAGCCTTTTCAAATTTGCTTTGGGTGACTACGACGCTTACAGCGCAATCCTTGAGCATATAAGCGATTCTGTTGGCCGGGTAGTTGGGGTCTATGGGAAGATAGGCCCCTCCGGCCTTAAGTATTCCCAAAATGGCGATGAGCATCTCAAAGGAACGCTCCATAACAATTCCGACCGCGTCTCCCCTTTTAACCCCGCTTTCTAAAAGCATTCTCGCGGTCTGACTGGTTTTTTCGTTCAGCTCGCGATAAGTCATGCGGGCGTTCTCCGAAATAAGCGCCGCGCTTTCGGGCGCCCTGCCGGCCACCGAATAGAACCGCTCTACAACGCTGCTTTGCGCAACGTTTTCCCCGGAGGATTCGATATAGGGCAATATGGACTGGTTGAATTTTTCGAGAAGGGTTTTTTTCTCGCCCGCCGTTACAATATCCAGATCCTTTATCTTTTTTGAGAGATTGCCCAAGGCGCGCTCCATAAAGGCGACAAAAGAATCCAGCAGCCGGCCCGCCGTTTGCTCGCTAAACAAATCGGCGCTGTAATGGCAATCAAGCAGCATACGGCTTTGCATGTCGATAAAGTTAAAATATATATCGCTGTCGACATAATGGATGACGGGCGAAATGTAATAGGAAGCGGTCGCGCCCGAGAGGCTGGGAGCCTCGCCCATGTTGTCGTAGTTGAACAAAATGGGAGACATGGGGAATTTGTTGGGGCCTACAAGCTCCGGCCACTGTTTTTTAACGGCCTCGCAGAGATCGGGGAAGGAGAAGTTCTGATACTCGAAAATCTCCATAACGTCGGCCGACGTTTTTTTAAGCTGCTCTTCGAAGGTCAGATCCCCTTCGGCGGCGACCCTTACCGGTAGAATCGCCGCATAGTGACCTACCAGCCGCTCCGCGCCTTCGGAAAACCGGCCCGACGTAGGGGTTGACACCACAACCTC